>NZ_JAAELD010000286.1 GCF_024227015.1 Moraxella sp. | reverse complement strand
GCCGTCTTTGGCGCTATTGGTATCTTCCATCAAAAACACTGCCGTCTTGGCATAATCAGGATAATGCTCAATCCAATAAGTCAAATCATCAATATTAAATGACTGCACGATACTGTCATTCGCCTGATAGCCTGCTTTCTTTAACGCCTTAATCAGATCCGCCCGATAATCATCATAAGTATAACCTTGATGCGGAATCACGGTTGGCTGCTTAAGTTCTGGCGTGACTTTTACGCCCATTTTCTTATAAAGTGCCAATGCCTCATCAAGACTCATCAGCGTGGCATTTTGAGAATACAGATCTGTACGAAAAGCAGGTGTTGCATTGACATACTCATCCACAGTGCGTGCCTTAGGATTGGCGGCATCTTGTTTGCCTTTTAAGGTCTTAAATTCCGCCAATGTAATGTCGGAAGTTAGGCATTTGGCAGAAGCTTCCTTGATGAGCTTACCCGATGCGTCAAACTGAGCAGGCGTAAAGTTCTGGGTACATTTATTGGCAAGCGGGGTTTGCAGGATATTCGTCGTGGTGTGTAAATCAGCGTCAGAATGGCGACAGACCAACTGATGATCCTTAGTAAAAGCAACATCGCATTCTTGTATGCCTGCACCTTGTCTATTGGCGGCGATGTAGCTTTCAGCAGTATGCTCAGCGAACTGCAATGGCGCACCACGATGCGCGATCGAAAACTCTGTACGTTTTGGCGTTTGGGCTTGACAGCTTTTTAATTCTTGCTTTAATTTACCCTCATCCATGTCGTCCAATAGGTAGAAAGGTCTAGTGCCATAGCTAATGGCAGGCTTAGCAAGTTCATCGCCAGCACCGTGAACTGATGTGGGTTTTGGCATCGATTGGCACGCCATCATCAGCG
>NZ_JAAELD010000285.1 GCF_024227015.1 Moraxella sp. | reverse complement strand
TTGATCGCCTCAGTGCGTGCGGCATGATACGCCTTAGTCTGAGGCGATGTTTGGCTTACCTTTTCAAAGGCATGATACACACCGTTGATGACCTGCAGATCAGTTGCCACGCCCGCTTGTATCAATAGCGTGCCTTCGCCAATGCTTTCTGCCGCCTTGACATTACCACCAATGAGCGCGCCTAATGAGCCAACAAGCAGCATTCCCAAAGGACCACCTATAATACCAAGCAAGCCACCAATCAGACCGCCTGTCAGCATGCCGCTGTTGATTTTCTCTGAAGCATCAAAAGCATCAACCATGGTGATCACGCCATTTTGTTTCTTGATAAGTACCGCCTGCGCGATGATGGTCTCAGCTGTCTGACGATAGACCTTTAGTTCGTTAAAGGCTTGGTAAGCTTCACTGCTTACGGGAAATAGGGTTAATAATACATTTTGATTCATAGAATGCTCCATTTGCATTTAGGGGGTTAAATTGATAAAACCTTAGCTTCTGCCAGACCCTCATCATCGCCAAAATACAGCCAATCTGTATCCTTATCCACCATGAAATGTAACACCCTGCCTTTATCATCGTGCAGGGTCATGGTGTCTCTTAGCTCAAGGCACAGCTTGTAAATTTCATCTCGATGCTGATTGGCGTCGAGTGTTGGCTGAGTGATGTATTGTAATTTTTTGATTTGATCATCGCTGAGTTGGTGATGCTCTTCATTCCAGACCAACACTCGACTGCAGATGGTCTTGATGTGCTTTAAATCAAATTCGCCTCGATTCACTCTAACGTAGAACATAACAATCTCACTTGTATAATATTCAATCTCTTATCATTTAAATGGGCTGGCTTTATGGTAGACAGGGTATTTTTTCATCTTTTAAGGTCGATGATTGGCTCGTCAATAACACTCTGCCGTGATACCAAAAAATCAGCCACGCACCCACATAAACCAGCAGCTCACTGTTTTCTTCTAGAACAATGCCCATGCTACCTAAGCCAAAGCTGCCACGCTCGCCCACATATTGAAACCCAATCAACAGCAGCCAAGCCAATATCGGCAGCACCGGCATGGCTTTATGGTGTAGCCATCGCCATGCTCGACCAAGGATTAGACATGTCAGCGCAAATATCGCCATAGCGCCCATCAGAGTACGGCCATACAAGCGATTATGAACCCCGAACCAAATCGCATCAGCATCATACAGCACACCGCGCATCATGTTGGTCTCACGCACAACGAACACCAAAAATACCATCGCCATACCAAGCCACACCCATCGATCCATCTGCGCTTGCAATCGTGTATAGCCATACAGACAGCTAAGCGCCGCCAAGCCTAACAGCGCGCATTGGACATTCTCCATCAGCCCATGCTCGGCATACCAAGCCACTGGTAAATACGGTGTCAAAAATGATATCGTCAACGCCGCCAGCACAAAGCCCCAAAGCACAGGGTGGCGAGATGCACTCATGGGTTTAGCATTCCTTTGATCGCCTCAGTGCGTGCGGCATGATACGCCTTAGTCTGAGGCGATGTTTGGCTTACCTTTTCAAAGGCATGATACACACCGTTGATGACCTGCAGATCAGTTGCCACGCCCGCTTGTATCAAGCGACTGGCATAATCAATGTCTTCGTTTACGAACAGATCTAAGCCACCGACCATGATATAAGTTCTTGGCAGCCCTATTAGCTCCTTCGCCATACTCGCAGAGTAATAGGGCAAATCGTCATCACTGATGTCCTGACCACCCTTCAATAGCCCCCAGCCCAGGCGATTATATTCAGGCTTCCACACAAATTCGCCCGAATAATCATTGGCATAAGGCGACCCTGGCGTGCCTGTGCGATGATCGAGCATTGGATAAATGAGCACCTGACCGGCAGGTTGATATTCACCCACATCGCGCACTTTTAGGGCAAGTCGTGCCGCCAGACCACCGCCAGCACTCTCACCCATGATGATTTTATCCTCATCAAACCCCAAAGCCTCTGCATTATCGAACACATAAGACAAAGCATGATAAGCATCATTAATATCCGCTGGGAAAGGTGCATCGCCTGCCTGACGATACTCCACACTAACAACCACCGCAACCACCTGATCGGCAAGTTCGAACAACTCAGCATTCTGCTGTACGGCATTACCCACCAAATAACCGCCGCCATGAATAAAATAAATCACCGGCGACTTGGCAGCGCGAACTTTGGGTTCAAAGACATACATGTCCACAGCAGGCTGATCACCTGCCTTCGGGGCGGTCAATTTGCTCGTGGCATGGGGCGCCGTGGCTAGATTCTGCTTTAGTAGGTCAGCGTTGATTTTTTGTAATATGGCACGCGTCTGATCAGGGTTAGCCAGATCTGCCTGAGCAATCATTGTATCTAAGTTACCCAACGCTGTCAATACTGACAAATCTTGATATTCAGGCGCAAGCAGATGTGCCGACTTGGATTGGGCAGGCTCCGACACTAAAGCAGAAGCGCTTAATGCAAACGCAGAGATGAAAGCAGCAAGTAGAAGTTTTTTCACAATAAAAGTCTGAGTATTGTTAATTTTAAACAACCAATGACTACAGCTCAACCACCAATATTTTTAAAAACATGTACTTTTATTAACAATAATATAAAAAATATTGTATAATCCAACAATAATTATTAAATTGTCGGAACATCGTCATGACCGCCGATTTGCGCGCCAAACGCACCCAAAAAGCCATCAAAGAAGCCTTCGTTGATCTATTACACGAACGAGATTACGATAAGATCAACGTACAAGACATCGTCACACGAGCGATGATTAATCGCTCCACCTTTTATCAATATTACTTCAACAAAAGCGACCTAACAGGCAAGCTCATCGCCGAGATACGCTGCGGCTATGAGCAGTTTTTGATTTTAAGATTTGGTAAAAATCCCCAAGAAAGCATTAAAGCTCGAGAATCATTGACTCACCAAGACAGACGTCTCGCCCTAGCATTGCTAAAGATTCAAACACCTAAGCACAACTTTCGCCGCGAGATGCATACACTGGTCAAGAATCGATTTTTGGCGTACGCCAGCAACCAAGACCCCAACTTAGATTGGGATTTTCATGCGGACAGCTATGCAGCGATGGCGCTACATGCTGGCGAATATTACCTAAAAAAAGGACAAGAACTTAACGAGATCGAGACCTTGAAGGACTGGCAAAAAGTGATGGATATCCTACAGATTGGACTGATGGGTGATGATGAGTAATTCTTAAGTCAGGCACGATGATTTAGCACATAAAAAAGAGGGCTAAGCCCTCTTTTACAGTTTTATTTAGACAAATAACGCATCGACATCGGATTGATTAAATTCATACGACTGTCCGCAGAATCCACAGTCCAATGACAGCTTACCGCCATGAGCGTCTAGCGCGTGTAGTGCCTCTTCGTGACCTAGCTGCAAGATTGCGCCTTCGCTTTTTTCTTTAGAGCAGGTGCAGCCAAATTCAAGCGTGCTTGGCTCTGGAATCACCACCTCTTCTTCGTGATACAAGCGATACAGAATCTCATCCGCCGCCAGATCGGTCAGCTCTTCATCCTTAATGGTGATGGTCAGGGCGCTCATGCGCTCCCACAGATCAGGGTCATTCTCACGATCTTCTTCTGTTTGTGGTAGTAGCTGCACCAAGATGCCGCCTGCACTCTCATCGCTCGTGGCAAGCTTCAACAAAGTTGGGATTTGCGCAGATTGTTTTTGGTAATGCGCCAAACATTCCGCCAAATCATCACTCACTCGCTCAACGATGCCTTGATAAGCCTCACCACGCTCCGGATGGATGCTGATAAACAGTACGCCTTGTCCTAGCTTGGCAAAGGCGCTCTGACTGATGGTGTTCTGCTGCCACTCATCGCTCTCGTGGAATTCCGCCAAGGCGCGCACTTGCCCTGTGTGATCGCATTCTGCCATCGCCCAAGACAACAGACTGTTCTCATCAGATGATTGTAATTGCACTGACAGTCTACCATTAATCTTTAGCGTGCCGATTAATAGACTGGCAGCCACGAGCATCTCGCCCAAGAGCGCCTTGATGGCTGCAGGATAAGGTTTTTTATTGATGACGGTTTGATACGCTTCATCAAGACGCACCACATCGCCGCGCACAGGCGACCCTTCAATAAAAAAACGCTGGCGGTACTGGGTAGATTGATTCACATCATTCATGATTTACTTCTTAACTGGTAGAATTTACAGATAAATGGGGATGGGTTGCCAAATTGCAAATCAGCGAACGATTTTTGGTAAAACTTTTCATATTC
Source organism: Moraxella sp. (assembly GCF_024227015.1). GTDB lineage: Bacteria > Pseudomonadota > Gammaproteobacteria > Pseudomonadales > Moraxellaceae > Moraxella. The sequence goes on along the minus strand of NZ_JAAELD010000285.1, from coordinate 7,009 downwards.
CTGAATTTTTTGGATATATTCCAAAATAGAAAATACATGCTTAAGTGAGCTGACTTATAATAGATTGCTAGATTTTTAGGGTAATTTAGTTCATTTTAGAATAAGCAAATTTATTTTTTTAAATCACCAAATTACAAGCCATCAAAAAGAGATCGCCATGAGTTTTAATTTTAATAATCAGCAAGATTTTTTGGACAGCATCCAAAGCCTAGCCAACACTCATCTTATTCCAAAAGTCATCGATATCGACAAAGGCTATTATCCATTGGCAGAGATGAGCGCACTGGGTAAGGCCGGATTGTTCGCGCCGCACCTTAATGAATACGGCAACCGCCTTGATTTGGCGATTCTGGCGAATGCTCAGGTGGGTCGTGTCTGTGGCACGACAGGCTTTTTGACATGGTGTCATCAGGTGATGGGATTGTACCTTGACCAATCGAACAACACCGCACTAAAACAGCGCATCCTACCTGATCATATCATCGCCAACACCTTTGGCGGCACAGCGCTATCCAACCCCATGAAAACCTGGGCGAACATCGAAAGCATGCGCCTCGTCGCCAAAAAAGACGGTCAGGGCTACAGCATCAGTGGCACTCTGCCTTGGATCAGCCACATCGCACCAGATCAATACTGCGGCGCGGTAGCACAGATTGAAGGCACGGACGATGAAGTGTTCTTTTTATTACAATTTGACAAAGAGCGCGCGGGCAAATGGGAGCTACACGCCTGCCCAACTTTCTCAGGCATGGAAGGCTCTAGCACTTGGCGCATCGAATTACAAAACTACCCGATCAGCACAGATGACATCATCGCCCTACCGTGCAAGGACTTCATCAAGCGTATTCGAGGTGCATTCGTCCTGATGCAGATGGGCATCGGCGCAGGCATCATCATGGGTGCGATTGATGATGTCAAAGAAGGCACTGCGGTGAGCAACGCTTTCTTAGAGGATCAAGCAGGCACCCTACAAGACGAACTAGATCGTCTGGTTGCACGTACTGCCGAGCTTGCTAAGACACCGTTCGAGACGCATACGGACTTTTTCTTGGATGTGCTGAATGTGCGCACCCAAGGCGGCATGCTTAGCCTAAAAGCCACCCAAGCCGCCATACTCCATCAAGGTGCAAAAGGCTATCTCATGAGTGCAGCACCACAACGCCGCCTACGTGAAGCGCAGTTCGTCGCTATCGTTACGCCTGCCATCAAGCATTTGCGCTACCTGTCGCATCAGCTGATGAGCGAGCCGAACGTGCGCCGTGATATTGAGTTTCACATCTGATTATATTTCAAATTAAACACCCAAATTACACTCAAAACGACTGGTCGATGTCAATTATGCATCAGCCAGTCGCCAATACTCAAACAATCAAAAAAGGCAACCCATGACTACACCCACTGACGGACGCGGCGCTTGGCGTAAATTCATCTGCCTAGCGTGTGGCTATATTTATGACGAAGAATTTGGTGATCCAGAAGATGGCTTGCCTGCTGGTACGCGCTTTGAGGACATTCCCGATGATTGGCAATGCCCGCTATGTGGCGTCAAAAAAAGCGATTTTGAACCCTATGACGGCACCGAAGAAACCCTGAACATCACCACACCGATTTTTAATAGCCACAAAAAAGGCATTGTCATCATCGGTGCTGGTCTGGCTGGTTGGAGTGTGGTTGATGCTGTTCGCGCCCTGGATAAAGACATTCCTGTCACGCTCATCTGCGGGGACTCAGGCGATCGCTACCATAAGCCGATGTTGTCAGTTGCCATCTCACAAGGCAAAACGCCTGCTGATCTGGTGCGCACCAGCGCCGTGCAATCCGCCACAGACAACCACGTTCGTCTGCTGGCGAACACCTTCGTCACTCACATTGACACCGAAACTCAAACCCTACACACCACACGCGGCGATGTCGGCTATGATGATTTGGTGCTTGCGATCGGAGCGGCGCCTGCTTACCCACCGACCATCGCCAAAGACGTCGCTCATCATGTTAATAACCTTCATCGCTTTGACGCACTACAAAAAGCCTTGGCACGTGACGATAAGCCCAAGAACATCGCCATCATCGGGGCGGGCATGGTCGGCACCGAATTGGCTGAAGATCTGGTCAATGCAGGGCATCAAGTTAGCCTAATTGATGTCAGCCCACGTCCATTATCAGCATTTTTACCAAAAGTAGCAGGCGAGCGCATCCTAGACGCCATCACCGCCAAAGGCATCAGCTGGCTAGGCTTTAGCATGGTCAATGATGTGACAGCCACGCCATCAGGCTATGAGATCGCACTGCTAGACTGCAAGGATAATAGCACTCGCACATTATCATTTGATGAGGTGATTGTTGCGACAGGCCTGGCGGTGGATGAACGTCTGCCAACACGTGCAGGCGTTGACTTCAACAAGCGTACAGGCATTGCCGTGCATCAGCACACCCTACAGACTAGCGTGCCGCACATTTATGCCCTAGGCGACTGCATCAGCATCGATGGCGTACCTTGTCGTTATGTTGCGCCGCATCGCGCCCAAGCAACTGCCATCGCTCACGAAATCCTAGGCGTGGCACATTCAGGCTACGAACACAAAGCACCAATGATTCGTCTAAAAAACAAAAGCATCAACGTCACTGCCAACGGCAACCCTAGAGCTGATGGCGACTGGCGCATCGTCAAGGATGACCCTGCCGAGCTGTCGCTTGAGATGGTGGATGATGCTGGTGAAGTGATTGCAAAAGCTCTACTAAAATCACCTCAAAGCTAAATCATCATAACCATATGCCAACTTGGCATATATTGTCAGCCGTTATTCTTTATTATAATAGCGGCTGATTTTATTTTCTCATTTTAGAATATTATTAAAGTTACCATGAGCAATATTTTTCGCCCCTATGATCCTAATTCGCGCCTTGGCTGTACGTGCGGGCAGCACAGCACCCAAGCCGACTGCGACCACGCCAGCGCTTTTGAGCAATTAAACCAAAACGTACAACTAAACTCCCAAACCGAGCAAGCCTCCGCCGATTTTGTTGAAGCTGCCGCCATGCGAGCGCTGTTCCCTCATGAGCCGACTCGCCGAGCCCTCCTAAAGACAGTGGGCGCTGGCACCGCAATGGCAGCGATAGGTAGTCTTCTGCCATTATCCGCCTTACAAGAAGCCGCCGCAGCCGATCGACTAAACCCCGAAAAGAAAGATCTAACCATCGGCTTTATCCCGATCATCTGCTCAACACCGCTCATCATGGCGGACCCGCTGGGCTACTACGCCGAACAAGGCATTAATGCCAAGCTGGTCAAACGTGCTGGCTGGGCGCTCGTGCGCGATCAGATGATGAATCGTGAACTGGATGCCACGCATTTTCTGGCGCCGATGCCACTTGCCATCACGCTAGGTCTAGGCTCTGCCAAGCAAGACATGAAAGTTGCCTGCATCCAAAACGTGAATGGTCAGGCTCTCGTGATGTCCCTAAAACACAAAGACAATCGCGACCCAAGAAACTGGAAAGGCATGACCTTCGCCATTCCATTTGAACACTCAATTCACAACTATCTGCTGCGTTATTTCCTGGCGGAGCACGGACTTGACCCAGACAAAGACGTGAAACTGCGCCTAACCACACCGCCCGACATGATCGCCAACCTAAAAGCCGGCAACATTGATGGCTTCTTTGGGCCCGAACCGTTCAACCAACGCGCCGTCTGGGACAAGGCAGGCTACATTCACACATTGAGCCGTGATATTTGGAACGGTCATCCTTGCTGCAGTTTTGGCACATCCCAAAGCTTTATCGATGATAATCCACAATCATTCCTAGCGATGTATCGCGCGATTTTAAAAGCCAACGTCATGGCGAACAAGCCTGAAATGAAAAAAGAGCTGTCTAAAATCTTATCGCCTGCCAACTATCTAAACCAGCCTGAGCTTGTGATTCGCCAAAGCTTGACAGGTCGCTTCGCTGATGGCATTGGCAAAGTCCAAGACGTGCCAGATCGCACGGGTTTTGATGCCATGCCTTGGGAATCTTTGGCGGTATGGATGCTCACGCAAATGAAACGCTGGGGCTACCTAAAAGGCGATGTCGACTACCAAAAACTTGCCCAAGAAGTATTCTTATTAACCGATGCCAAAAAACAAATGCAGGCAATGGGCTATGAATTTAGCGACGAAAAATCCATCACCGTCATGGGTAAGCCTTTTGACCCAAGTCGCCCTGATGAATACATCTCAAGCTTTCCCATTCGCGCACAATAACATAATAAGTAAAAAAAATGAGTCTATTTAGCAAATTAACCACCCAGACCAAGGCGTATCTCGTTACTGCCTTGATCGTGCTTGCAACGCTTAGCATCTGGCAGGCGGCGACCTTGCCCAAAAAAGTCACCGCACCCACTGACCCCATCGCCCTAGAATACGAAGTACTGATGGGTAACATTCCTGAACACACGCCCGCAGGCGCCGTCGTCGCCAGCACTGAGAGCGAGTTTCCCAGCCCAAAACGCTTCGCCGCCACCGCCATCGAGCATCTGTCTGACCCATTTTATGACAAAGGCTTGAATGATAAAGGCATCGGCATTCAGCTTGGTTATTCGATTGGCAGGGTATTGCTGGGGTTCTTATTGGCGGCATTGGTTGCCATTCCGCTGGGCTATGTGCTTGGCATGAGCAAGGTTTTAGATAAAGCCATCTCGCCTTTTGTGCAGCTACTAAAGCCCATCTCACCCCTAGCGTGGATGCCGATTGCCCTTTATACGATCAAAGACTCAAACCTATCAAGCATTTTTGTGATTTTTATTTGTTCGGTATGGCCGATGCTGACCAACACCGCCTTTGGCGTGGCAAGTGTTCGCCGCGAATGGTTAAATGTCGCCAAGACACTTGAAGTTGATCCGCTCACCACCGCCAAAAAAATCGTCCTACCTGCTGCCGCACCCACCATCGTCACTGGCATGCGCATCTCTATGGGCATTGCGTGGCTTGTGATTGTCGCTGCCGAGATGCTCGTAGGTGGTACAGGTATTGGCTATTTTGTGTGGAATCAGTGGAACAACTTATCCATCGTGAATGTCATCTTTGCCGTGCTGCTCATTGGCGTGGTCGGCATGGTGCTCGATTGGTTATTTGCATTATTACAAAAAAAGGTGAGCTATGTCGAATGATACTAACAACACGACTGACAACGTATTAATCAGCGTACAAAATCTGTCTAAACGCTACGCCAAAGATGCGCCGAATGTCTTTGAAAAAGTCAATTTCGACATCAAAAAGAACGAATTCATCTGTCTCATCGGACACTCTGGCTGCGGTAAATCCACCATCTTAAACGCCTTGGCAGGACTTGAACATCAAACAGGCGGTCAAATCCTAATGGAAGGTGTCGAGGTGGTCGGGCCCAGCCTTGAGCGCGGCGTGGTGTTTCAATCGCACGCCCTGCTGCCGTGGCTGACAGTTGCAGACAATATTGGCTTTGCCATTGATGCGCGTTACAAAGGCATCTCAAAGAGCGAAAAAGAACAAAAAATCCGCCACTACCTGTCTTTGGTGGGACTAGAGAACGCCATGAGCAAGATGCCATCAGAGCTGTCAGGCGGCATGAAGCAGCGTGTCGGCATCGCGCGCGCCTTCGCCACCGAGCCTAAGATGCTGCTGATGGATGAGCCATTTGGGGCGCTAGATGCCCTAACTCGCGGCAACATCCAAGACGAGCTGGTGAGCATCATCGAGAAGACCCAGCAGACGGTATTTATGATCACCCATGACATCGATGAGGCGATTTTGCTTGCTGATCGTATTTTCTTGATGAGTAACGGGCCACAGGCAAAACTGGCAGAAATCGTGGTCAATACCCTGCCGCATCCGCGCACTCGTGAACACATCCACCACGATCAAGGCTATTATCGCATTCGCAATCATTTGCTTGATTTTTTAGTAAATCGCAGCAAAAAACTCCAAGCCCAACAAGAAGAATTCACCGCCCCAAAAGTGGTGTATCCTGCCAGAGACAACTGGGATTTATTATAATTTTAATTATCTTAAAACACCGTCAATTGGCGGTGTTTTATTTTTGTAATATTTGATGGCAATCATTTCCACCCCATCCTAAAATCCACTATAATATTAGCGCCAATAAAAAGCATCCGTGATATTGGTTTTGTTAGGGCAATTTTGCCAATTTTTAAAGATTTTTTTGATACTAAGGAACAATATATGTGCGGTATCGTTGGGGCTATTCGTAGCCAAGCTAATGTGGTAGATTTTTTGACCGACGGTCTAAAACGCCTTGAATATCGTGGTTATGACTCGTCTGGCATCGCTGTATTTAGCGAAAAAGAGAATAAGATTAAACGCGTGCGCCGCGTGGGTCGCGTGGCACTCATGGAAGAGGCCGCCAAAGCCAAAGGATTATTCGGTCATATTGGCATCGGTCACACGCGCTGGGCAACGCATGGCGGCGTGACGGAGCCTAATGCGCACCCGCACATCTCAGGCGGCACGATTGCCGTGGTGCATAATGGCATCATTGAGAACTTTGAGGCGGAGCGCGTCCGCCTAGAGGCTTTGGGTTTTGAATTTGAATCACAGACTGACACCGAGGTCATCGCCCACAGCATTCATCATGAATACACCCAAAATGATGGCAATCTATACCGCGCTGTGCAGACCGCTTGCTCGCGTTTTCATGGGGCGTACGCTATCGCTGTCATCACCCCAGACGACCCCACCAAGATGGTTGTGGCACGCATGGGCTGTCCTTTGTTGATTGGCTTTGGGGAAGGCGAAGTTTTCATCGCATCCGACGTATCGGCAGTGGTGTCATTTACCCGTCAAGTCACCTACCTAGAAGATGGCGACATCGCAATCTTAACCGCAGATGGTATTGATACTCTACTAGATAAAGACGGCAACGCGCCCGAGCGCCAAGTCAAGACCTCTCAGCTGTCTTTGGCGAGCCTTGAGCTTGGTCCATACAGCCACTTTATGCAAAAAGAAATCAACGAACAGCCAAAAGCTGTCGCTGA
>NZ_JAAELD010000284.1 GCF_024227015.1 Moraxella sp. | reverse complement strand
TGGTCAGAAACTGGCATCAGGTTCTGCCGCACCAAATCTGCCGCTAAAAATAAGCCAAGCCGGTCAAGCCGATAGCTATTTTGGTTCTGGCTCGATGTTATCGGGCATGGTTACACGATTTTTTGATAACCATTCCTACGGCGATTTATGGGTGATGCCGCTAGAAGATAATAAAGAAGGCGTTGCTGCTACCGGCTCGCTGGAAATCACCAATGCACCATCAGAATCCGGCATCATTTCACTGTATATTGGCGGGCAACGGCTTGGTATTGGCGTGTCGTCAACGGATACCCCTGAGTCGATTGCCACACACCTGGCATCCGTGATCAATAACACCTTAACATTGCCTGTCACGGCTTTGATTAACGATGCGAAAAAAACACAAGTCGACATCATCGCCAAACACAAAGGTGAATGCGGGAATGCGATTGATCTGCAAGTTAACTACAACACCGGTGAAGTTCTGCCTAAAAATCTCACGATCGCCCTCTCCCCAATGACAGGCGGTGCTGGCAATCCTGATCTATCAAGTCTTTGGTCAAAACTCGGCGATACCCATTATCATTTGTGTGCCTTTCCCTATACGGATGCATCCAATCTTCGCGCACTTTCGACAGAACTCATGAGTCGCGCCGATGCGATGCGTCAGATTGAAATGATGACCTTTATCGCACATAACGGCACCTTTGGTGAATTAAGCACGGTAGGCAACAATCAGAATTGCCAGTACTTAAGCATCATGAACGCCTCTAAAAGTC
>NZ_JAAELD010000283.1 GCF_024227015.1 Moraxella sp. | reverse complement strand
TACCGCACCCCTGCAAGACTGGACCAATGAGCACGTTTGGGGTTCTACTTGGCAGTGCGGTGTACTTGACAAAAAAACACGCTCCTTGGTTACGATGGCTTTTTTGATCGCTCAGAAGTCACCAACCGAGCTCAAGGGTCATATTCGCGGCGCGATCAATAATGGCGCCAGTGTTGAAGAAATCCAAGAAGTACTACTGCACAGCTTGCCTTATTGTGGCGCACCAGCTACCCAAGAAGCTTATCGTGCAGCGGTTGAGATTTTGACAGAACTGGATAAAATTTGACAGACCTAGTAGAAGCTTGTGGCGACATTTTAACCATTTGAAGTTATCAGAATATTAACATCAAAGTCATTCAAATGATTTTGCCATACTAAATAGACAGAAATTCATTAAATTTTTTGATGAATTTATCAGTTTATTTTAAGAATGATTTGGGTTATAATTTTTACAATTTATCAAGAACCTTTGGGTTTTCTATTAGCAATTAAAAGGCAAACACAATGGCGTTAATCGTACAAAAATACGGCGGCACCTCAATGGGTAACACCAGCCGCATCAAGAATGTCGCAGCCCGAGTTAAGCGCTGGCATGACCACGGACATCAAGTTGTGGTTGTGGTATCGGCGATGAGCGGTGAAACAAACCGACTGATCGGTCTTGCCAGAGAAATCAGCAACGACCCAGATCCACGCGAATACGATCAGATGGTTGCTACCGGCGAGCAAGTCTCTATCGCCCTACTTGCGATGGCGCTAAAGGACCTAGGCGTAGATGCCAAATCCATGACAGGTCGCCAAGTTGCCATTAAAACTGACACCACGCACACTAAGGCACGCATCGAGCACATTAACGCTGACAACCTAAAACGCGAACTTGCTGATGGCAAAGTGCTGATCGTTGCAGGATTTCAGGGTGTGAACGAGCATAACGACTTAACGACACTGGGTCGTGGCGGCTCAGACACGACAGGCGTTGCGATTGCCGCTGCCATTGGTGCTGATGAATGCCAAATCTACACCGACGTAGATGGTGTATACACCACTGACCCGCGCGTCACCTCAAAAGCCAAGAAACTCTCAAAAATCACTTTTGAAGAAATGCTAGAAATGGCATCACTTGGCTCAAAAGTACTACAAATCCGCTCGGTAGAGTTTGCCGGTAAATACCATGTGCCACTGCGCGTCCTTTCTAGTTTTGATGAAGGTACAGATGGCGCATTTGATGATGAATTTAAACAAAATGTCGGTACTTTGATTACCGTTGACGAAGGAGATGATATGGAACGTGCCGTAATCTCAGGCATTGCCTTTAACCGCGATGAAGCCAAAATTGTCTTGCTTGGTGTACCAGACCGTCCAGGCATCGCATCTGCTATCCTAAGCCCAGTTAGTGCCGCTAATATCGAAGTGGACATGATTATCCAAAACATCTCTGAGAACGGCGTGACTGATTTTAGCTTTACTGTGCCTCGTGGCGACTATGATAAAGCCCTAAAAATCCTAAACGAGAAAGTCAAAGACGACATCGGCGCAACCAAGATCGTTGGCGATGATAAAGTTGTCAAAGTATCGATCGTTGGTGTGGGCATGCGCTCTCACGCAGGTGTTGCCAGCAAGATGTTCGACACACTAGCATCTGAGAACATCAACCTACAAATGATCTCAACTTCTGAGATTAAAGTTTCTGTACTTATCCAAGAACAGCACCTAGAAAAAGCCGTTAAATCTCTACACACCGCTTTCGGTCTGGATCGTGAAGATGGCGAAAGCAAAGTTGCCGGCCTATGATCGGCTGACAACTGATGGAATTTTGATCAAATAATTGCTTAAAATTCCATCAACAATAGTGACGATTTTAGCATGGTTGTAAATTATTAATAAGAAAAATTTACATAACTCATTCTAAAAAATGCTGACAAAATATCCAACGCGCCTTATAATAGCAACTTGGGTATTTTTTATTTTTGTGTGAGTGAATTTCAGCGTTTAACGTAATCGAGTTTACTTTATTTTTATAGTGCAAGGAGCTATTTATGTTAATCCTAACTCGCCGTGTTGGCGAAACTTTAATGATTGGTGATGAAGTCAGCGTAACTGTTCTTGGTGTCAAAGGTAACCAAGTTCGCCTAGGCGTGAACGCCCCAAAAGACATCGCTGTTCACCGCGAAGAGATCTATCAACGCATTCAGCATGAGCGCTCTATGCAGGCACACATGAGCCACCTAGAACAAGGCAACTTCGCACCGCCATCATTCGATGATGATGACTACTTCAATCGATAATTACAGGGTGACATCATGACCACGAGTATCTCTGCTCTACTAAATGGCATCGAAACAGGTGCACTAAAATTCGCTGACGTGATTGCATTCATCGATGGCAACTATGATTATACGCCTGTTGAATTTAGCAATGGTGAAGCTGTGAATGCAGCTGGCACCAATGAAGGGTCCGCCAAAGTATTCAGCTTAGCCAAGCTACACGGGTTGAATCAGCTGGACACATTAAAACTGTTCGCTGAGCATTATCAATCTGTATTGGGCAATCCTGATGGTACTGATCATGCCAATATCCGTAATTTTATGCATTATGGCTGGCAAGGTATCGGGCTTCAAAAGAACGCCCTAACCGCTCGTTAATACTTACCATTTGATTTCAAATATCAAATAAATGCTAAAAATCCCAAATTAGATATAATTTACTTGAAATTCGGGTAAATTTACTATATAATTTGGGCTTTAATTTTTCTGCCATTTCTTGATTGTTGTCGCCTTTAACAACAAAAAAGAATGGTGTAACTTTATAGTTTGGTCAAATTTGTGCTATGTCCATACCATTAATAAGGCACCTTGTCCAAACGGCGCACCCGATACCGCTCAATATCCGCGCCATGTATTATTAGGAGTTCACCATGTCTCGAGTATGTCAAGTGACTGGAAAGCGCCCGCTAGTGGGTAACAACGTATCACACGCGAACAACAAAACCCGTCGTCGCTTCCTACCAAACCTACACAACCATCGTTTTTGGGTAGAGTCTGAAAACCGCTTCGTACGTCTTCGTGTATCATCTAAAGGTATGCGCATCATTGACAAGCACGGCATCGAAAAAGTGCTTGCTGACCTACGCGCACAAGGTCAAAAAATCTAATTTTAGATTTTTCCATTTAGATTAAGTTTTAAGGACACGATCATGAGAGATAAAATTAAACTAGTTTCTACCGCTGGTACTGGTTATTTCTACACCACTACTAAGAACAAGCGTACCATGCCTGGCAAAATGGAAATCAAAAAATTTGATCCAAAAATTCGCCAACACGTTCTATTCAAAGAAGCAAAAATCAAGTAATTTTGCTTTAATGATAAAAAGACCGCCATTTTGGTGGTCTTTTTCTTAGATTTTTAGGTTTGGCAATGACAACACACCCTCTACTAACACCGCTCAATATCGGCAATCAAACCATCACCAATCGGCTGATCGTTGCCCCAATGGCAGGCGTTACTGATAATCCGTTTAGAAGACTATCCAAGTCATTTGGCGCAGGTCATGCGGTCAGTGAAATGATCATCGCCGATACTGCTTTATACGCACGCAAAAAATCGCTTTATCGTGCTAATTTTGACGGTGAAATCGCACCCATTTCTGCTCAAATTGCAGGTGCAGAACCTGATAAGCTTGCCGAAGATCGG
>NZ_JAAELD010000282.1 GCF_024227015.1 Moraxella sp. | reverse complement strand
TTTTATCAATGGTGTGATGTTTTAGCCACGCCAAAATATCTCCATACACCCTATCTTTATCCGTCTCGTGTAGTGGCTCGTGTCTCATGTTGGGATATAGGTGTGTGCGGACGTTTTGCCCTGCACGGATAAGCTCGTTTTGGAGTTCATCAATGTCTTGCCCCATGCGTCCGACTGGGTCGTCTTTGCCACTTATGAGCAAAATGCGAAAATCTGTGGGCGTGTGGGCGTACCATGTGGGCGATGTGGCTTTTTTGATAAGGGCTTGCAAGGCGACAAAGCCATTATTACTAAACGCAAAACCGCACAAAGGGTCAGCTTCAAAGGCTTTGATGCTGTCGGTGTTTTCGGCTAGCCATGCAAAGGGCGATGCCGATATGGGCGAGCGGATTTGCGAGAGTAGATAGTGGTTTAACAATGTGGCAAAGCGGGCGTTGGGACGTTTTGGGTTTATGTAATTCATCGCCCCAAGTGCGGTTAGAGCAAAGCGGTTGATAAGCCCAAAGCTGTTGCCCGTTCCCATGATAATCGCCCCGTCAAAGCTTGTGGCGTGGTGGGTCAGCACCGTCCGCACGATAAATGACCCCATAGAATGCCCCATGATGTAATGAGGCGTGGGGCGGTCGGTCAGCGTGCGTGCCTTGTCTTTTATTTTATCCGCCATGATAACCACGTCTTTGCACAGGGCTTGGACAGGGTGTTTTTCGTCAATAAAACCAAGCTCGTATTTGTCCCTAACTGTCTGCCCATGCCCAAGCTGGTCATAAGTCGCCACCAGCACGCCATTATCCGCCAGAAACTGGGCAAAATCGGCATAACGCCCACTATGCTCGCTCATGCCATGTACGATGAGTAGGCTGGCGATGGGTGTGCCTTTTGGGATAAAAAAAGTGTGGTATAGGCGGTGGATTTGGTTGGACGATAGGATAACGGATTGGTTTGTCATGACTCAATAACGATTTAAAGTTAATAAAAGTGAAAAAGGGCGAAAATCTCCGCCCTAGTTGTGATGCTTAGAAACACCCACTCGTCTCACCACGCTCCGCCTTTGCCAATTTCTCTTCGGCTAGGGCTTTTGAGCTACGCACAGGCGGTGGGCAGTCTTCGCCATAGTATTGGCGGTCGGCAAAGTAGCTTGAACGCACCATAGGATTTGCCCAGATGTTAAAAAAGCCCAATTTTTTGCCGTATTCGGTATAGCGGGCGAACTCATCGGGGTGGACGTATCTGTCCACAGGGGCGTGGTTTTTACTTGGGGCTAGGTATTGCCCGATTGTGATGATGTCCACGTCATGAGCTTTTAGGTCGTCAAGCAGGGCATAGACTTCTTCTTCGGTCTCGCCAAGCCCCACCATAAATCCGCATTTGGTGGCAACGTCAGGACGGCGTGCCTTATATTCTTTTAGTAGGTTTAGGGAGTGCTGATAGTCCGAGCCGGGGCGAAATGCCTTGTATAGGCGTGGCACGGTCTCAATGTTGTGGTTAAAGACATCGGGAGCGGTCTCGGCAAGTAGGTCAATGGCGATTTTTTCACGTCCACGAAAATCAGGCACAAGAATTTCAATCAAACAGTTGGGGCTTAGGGCTTTGGATTCTTGGATAACTTCCACAAAATGCCCCGCACCACCGTCTTTTAGGTCGTCTCTGTCTACGCTTGTGATGACGGCATATTTTAGCCCAAGCCCAAGTATCGTCTCGGCGGTGTGGCGTGGCTCGTCCACATCAAGGGGATTGGGGCGACCGTGTGCTACTTCACAAAACGGGCAACGACGTGTACAGATGTCGCCCATAATCATAAAGGTCGCTGTCCCGTCGCCAAAGCATTGGGGCAGGTTAGGGCAGGCGGCTTCTTCGCAGACGGTGTAGAGCTTTTGTTTGCGTAGCGTGCCTTTGATACGCTCCACTTCGGCAGGGCTGGATAATTTGACACGAATCCAGTCGGGCTTTTTGGGGGCTTCAACGGTGGGAATGACTTTAATGGGAATGCGAGCGACTTTATCATAGCCACGCAGTTTTTCGCCTTGGACGGCTTTTTTTGGGGCGGGGCGG
>NZ_JAAELD010000281.1 GCF_024227015.1 Moraxella sp. | reverse complement strand
TTTAGAATTTAGATATCAAAAAAGCTCATCCTACGGGATGGGCTTTTTTATTCTGGTGCGTGATATGAATCTCTATGTCTTATTTGACCAAGATTTATTAAATGTGGTTATAATATAGTGTATAATGATGTTGTAATTTTGTTAACTACAGAGGTGCTATATGATTACTGAGCATTTGGTGGATATATCACGGCTACAGTTTGCAGTGACGGTGCTGTTTCATTTTCTATTCATTCCCTTGACGCTGGGCATGACGTGGCTGCTGGTCATCATGGAGAGCGTGTATGTCATTACAGGTAAAGAGATCTGGAAGGACATGACGAAGTTCTGGGGGAAGTTATTCGGGATTAACTTTGCGCTTGGGGTGACGACTGGAATTACGATGGAATTTCAGTTTGGTACGAACTGGGCTTATTACTCTCACTATGTGGGGGATATTTTTGGGGCGCCGCTTGCCATTGAAGGCTTGATGGCGTTTTTTCTTGAATCGACGATGGTGGGGCTTTTTTTCTTTGGTTGGGCGCGCATGAGTCGTGTTCAGCATCTGATGACGACTATCATGATGGCGCTGGGGACGAACCTGTCTGCGCTGTGGATTCTGGTGGCGAATGGCTGGATGCAGAACCCTGTCGGTGCAGAGTTTAATTATGAGACGATGCGCATGGAGATGACGAGCTTCACGCAGATTCTGCTAAATCCTGATGCGCAGAATAAGTTCGTGCATACGGTGTCAGCAGGTTATGTGGTGGGCGCGGTGTTCGTACTTGCCATCTCAGCGCTGTACCTACTCAAAAAACGCGATGTAGAATTTGCCAAACGCAGCTTCCACGTGGCGGCAGCGTTTGGCTTTGCATCGATCTGTAGTACGATCGTACTGGGCGATGAGTCGGGTTATTCGATCGGATTGGCTCAGCAGACCAAGCTTGCCACCATGGAGGCGATGTGGGAGACTGAGCCTGCACCTGCCAGTTTTAACCTCATCGCCAGCATTAATGAAGCAGAAGAGAAGAATAACTGGGCGGTGCATGTACCTTATGCGATGGGCATCATCGGCACACACTCGCTTGATAAGCAGATTCTGGGCATTCATGACATCAAGGCGATCAATGAAGAGCGTATCAAAAACGGCATCATCGCCGTCAGCTCTCTAGATCAGATGCGTGAGGATAAGAGTGCAGGGCGTGCGATTGATCAGGCGGTGCTGGAGAGCTTTGAGAAGAATAAGAACGATCTGGGTTTTGGATTATTGCTTAAGAAATACACAAGCGATGTCACTCAGGCGACGCCAGAGATGATCGCACAGGCGACAGATGATACCATTCCTAGAGTGACGCCGATGTTTTGGTCGTTTCGTGTGATGGTGGGGCTTGGCTTTTTGATGTTGGTGTTATTTGCGTTAAGCCTGTTCTACACGGTTAAGGGTACGTTCATGCAGAAGCCTTGGCTGCTCAAGTTCGCTGTCATCATGCTGCCTGCGCCTTGGATTGCGGCAGAAGCAGGGTGGTTCGTGGCAGAATATGGTCGTCAGCCGTGGACGGTGTATGGCATCTTGCCAACTCATCTGTCTGTGTCGAACATCGATGTGTTGAATGTGATTTGGTCATTGACGGGCTTCGTGGTGTTCTATACGGCGTTATTCATTGTAGAGATTTATCTCATGCAAAAATACGTGCGTCTGGGTCCTGCCAGTCTGGGCACGGGTCGCTATCATGGCGAAAAGACAAGTCCGAACATCATCAATCCGAGCGAGCATAAAGAGGTGTAGCCATGTTATTTGATTATGAAACTCTAAAACTCATCTGGTGGCTGCTCGTCGGCGTGCTGCTTATTGGCTTTGCCATCATGGATGGGCATGACATGGGCGTGTGTAGCTTATTGCCTTTCGTGGGTAAGAGCGATGAAGAACGCCGAGTGATCATCAACACGATCGGACCCCATTGGGAAGGGAATCAGGTATGGTTCATCACGGCAGGTGGTGCGATATTTGCGGCATTGCCATTGGTGTATGCCACAGCATTTAGCGGATTTTATTGGGCGCTTATGGCGGCACTGTGGGCGTTGTTCTTTCGTCCTGTTGGCTTTAAATATCGCAGTCTGGTTAAGGATGATCGCTGGCGCACGGCATGGGATTGGGGGCTGTTTATTGGTTCGTTCACGCCTGCTTTGATTTTTGGCGTGGCGTTTGGTAACTTGTTCTTGGGTGTGCCTTTTGGCTTTGATAGCAGCTTGGTATCGACTTATACAGGGTCGTTCTTTGAGCTGTTAAATCCATTTGCGCTACTGTGTGGATTGGTCAGTGCGACGATGCTTATCATGCAGGGCGGTACGTATTTGGCGCATCGCACCGTGGGCGATATCCAAGCCAGAACGATACGTTACACTGGCATTGTATCGGTGCTGATGGTGGTGTTGTTTATCATCGCGGGATTCTTTGTGGCGAATATGGATGGCTATGTCATCACGAGCAGTATTGATAAGAATGCGTTGATCGATCCGATCTCAAAGTCTGTCACGCTTGAGTCGGGTGCTTGGTTGAAGAACTATCACGAACAGCCTATTCTGTGGGCATTCCCTGCGCTAGGTATCGTGATGGCGCTCGTTGCGGTGGTGTTATTGAGAGTGAATAAGACGCTACTGGCCTTCATCGCATCGAGCCTGTCTGTGCTTGGTGTGATCATGACAGCAGGCGTGGCATTATTCCCATTCTATATGCCATCATCTTCCGATCCACGTTCTAGCCTGACCGTGTGGGACAGCACTTCTAGTCAGTTCACGCTCATGGTGATGGTGTATGTGGTTGTGCTGATTCTGCCTGTGGTCGTGGCATATACGAGCTGGGCCTATGCCATCATGCGTGGCAAAGTGACGAAGGCATACATCAAAGAAAACGAACATACGTTATATTAACGACTAGGGGGGATTATGTGGTATTTTGCATGGATATTAGGCTTAGGCTTTGCTGTGCTGCTGGCAGTAGTCAGCGCAGTCTGGGTGGAATTTGAAGAATCGCGCCACGATGCATTCTATAAAGATGTCGATGTTGATTGATTCATCATTAATAAAGAGAACCGCGTAACGCTTTTGTTGCGCGGTTTTTTCATATTGGTATTTTTGGCGATTTGTATAGATATTGGTGGTATAATGCGATTTTTTGGCTGTGTTTTACTGTTTTATGCGATCATTCAATCTAAAAAACTCCTTACTAATCGCCACGTTGGCGGTGTTACCATTAACGGTATCTGCACCCAGTACTGCCCAAGATGGCGGGGTTGCAGCTCTATTTGGACAAAAAGCCCAAAAATTCCTACCTGTACATGAAGCATTCAATGTAGCCGTGCGCGTGGAAGGTGATGAGGTCGTGGCGACGTTTAAGGTCACACCCAAGCATTATGTCTATCGCGACAAGATCAGCGTGAGAGCGCCTGATGGCGCCAGTGTTGGTGAGTGGCAATTTGACAAGACCGCCAGCATGATCGATGACCCGACATTCGGGAATGTGGCGGTATTTGAAGAAGATGTGACCGCTCGTGCCAAATTAAGCGCGACCAAGGATGTGAGTGAGTCTTTGACGCTCCGCTGGCAGGGCTGTGCTAAGGCAGGGCTGTGCTATCCACCTGAGATGGTAAAGTTCCAAGCAGATATTAAAGGCAGCTCTGCCAAAGACAATACAACCAATTCAAAGACTGACAAAGCCGCAGCGGATACCAAACCTAAAGCACAACCAGAACAAAAGACCGCATCAAACATCGCCGCGCCGATCACTTCCAATCAGCCAGAAGATGTTAAGTCATCCGAAGATGCAGCTGATAATGATCCTAATCAATCTCAAAATCAACAAGACCAATCAGCTGATCCTAATAAAGATACCGTCACTGATGGCGAAACATTAACGGCCAATGCGGACAATCAGAATGGCGACTTAGGCGCATCAAGCGTACCGGTCGCTAATAAAGAAAAAACCACATCCCAAGACGGACAGTATGAGCTCAATCACACGCCGACACTGAGCGATCCGTTTGGCATTCACAAGAATCCTATATTGGCGTTAGGGTTGTTATTCTTGGCGGGGCTTTTATTGGCATTTACGCCTTGTGTGTATCCGATGATTCCTATTGTCGCGAACATCGTCGCCCGCCAAAAGACCATCGATAGCAAAAAAGCCTTTGCGCTGTCTGCCGCCTATGGCGTGGGCGTCGCCACCGCTTATGGCCTGTTGGGTACGCTCATTGCGTGGCTGGGCCGTACGGTAAACATATTGGGCTATCTACAGAACCCCATTGTGCTCATCGCCTTTGCGGTGTTGTTTGCCTTGTTGGCATTGTATATGTTTGATGTGCTAAAGATTAGCCTGCCGAGCGCCATTCGAGATAAGCTACAAGCCAAATCCCAAGCTGCTGATGATAAGCTTGGCAGTATTGGCGGTAGCTTCTTGGCGGGCGGGTTATCGGCTTTGGTGGTGTCGCCTTGTGTGTCAGCACCGATGGCGGGTGCACTTGCGGCGGTGTCAGTCAGCGGTAGTGTGTTGTTTGGGTTCTTTGCGCTGTTCATGCTTGGCATTGGTCTGTCGCTTCCTCTTATATTGATGGGCGCAGCTCAGGGCAAATGGATGCCTAAGGCGGGCGTCTGGATGGCGCGCGTGAAAGAATTCTGCGGTCTGCTACTGCTTGCGGTCTCGTTGCTATTGATCGAGCGTGTGTTCGTCTCGCCTGTTGTTCTGGTGCTGTGGGCAGCGTGGTTTATTATTGTGTCGGTGTGGCTGTGGCGATTGGCTAAGATGCCTGCGCGTGTGTTGGCTATCGCTGGCTTTATTTGGGCTGCGTGTTTGGTGGCAGGTGCATCGATGGGTGTTACGGATGCGTGGCGACCGCTGTCTGCGATGAAGGCATCAACGGTAGTCCATGCTGA
>NZ_JAAELD010000280.1 GCF_024227015.1 Moraxella sp. | reverse complement strand
TCCAAGCTTGCATTAAACGGAAGTAATGTATATCTGTACTACTAAAACTAACGAAAGTTCTAGGCAATCCCATTTTTATCTCCTTAAAATCAACGTAAAAACGCCCGTGCGTTCCTAAACATCCGCATCCACGCCCCGTCATTGTCCCAAGCTTCAGGCTTCCAACTGTGGTTATACGCCATCAAATTGCGCTCTGGGTGTGGCATCATCAAGGTCACACGCCCATCGGTGCTACAAATCCCTGTCACCCCTTGCGGTGAGCCATTTGGATTGAGCGGATAATGCTCGGTTGCTGTGCCGAGACTGTCCACATAACGCATCACAATTTGCCCATGTGCGCTCATCCCTGCGATATCGGTATCGCTCAACCTCGCAAAGCCTTCGCCATGTGCCACCGCAATCGGTAGAATGCTCTCTTGCATGCCTTTTAACAGCACCGACTTGGTACGTTCAATTTTCACATTCACCGTGCGCGCTTCAAAGCGTGCCGATTTATTGGCGATAAAACGGGGGAACTTCTCTGCGCCAGGTATCAAGTCTTTAAGCTGGCTCATCATCTGACAGCCGTTACACACGCCAAGCGAGAAGGTTTCTGGTCGGGTAAAGAATCGCACAAATTGCATGCGTAATTCATCATGGAACAGTACCGATTTTGCCCAGCCAGCACCAGCGCCAAGCACATCGCCATAACTAAAGCCGCCACAAGCCACGAGCCCATCAAAGTCACGCAAGTTGACACGCCCTTTGAGTAAGTCACTCATATGCACATCGACGGCTTCTAGTCCTGCGCGTTTAAAGCCTGCTGCCATTTCTAGCTGACCATTCACGCCTTGCTCACGCAAAATGGCGACTTTAGGCTGTGCGCTGCGGCTATTGAT
>NZ_JAAELD010000279.1 GCF_024227015.1 Moraxella sp. | reverse complement strand
TGGATGACGCACCCCATGGGGTATTTGCATCACGTCATCCGTGCAGACCAAATGGCATCGGCATTTCAATCGTAAAGCTTGAAGAAAGAAGGCGGAACATCCTTGGTGTCAGCGGAATAGATGTACTGGATGAGACGCCGCTTATTGACATCAAACCCTATATTCCAAGATTTGACCTATTTGAAACCGCCAATAACGGT
Organism: Moraxella sp.; assembly: GCF_024227015.1. Lineage (GTDB taxonomy): Bacteria > Pseudomonadota > Gammaproteobacteria > Pseudomonadales > Moraxellaceae > Moraxella. The sequence continues at coordinate 444 of NZ_JAAELD010000279.1, read as the reverse complement.
TGGGTTGGAAAAATTCCTGTTCGCCCAAAGCCGCAATACCGAGAATAAAATCGTATACCATATGGATCAAAGCAACATAATGCGGCAAACCGCACTGGAATATAAAAAACGGGTTTGCCAGGCTACGAACTGTATCGCACGAACGCTGTAGATGATCCCGAAGGCAAATGGATATTTATTATTTGGTAAGCGTTCACAGGGCACCGCATCTGCTTTGTTACCTTTGCACTTGAAGTACAACAGGTACGTCTGCGCACCCGGCGCCTTGCATCTACGGCACCCTGTAAACGCTTACAGAGCAGTAGTTTGCAATACATTGATCGTTTAAAACCCCGTGAACGGGTACGAAATTTTCATTCAATGTCGCATTCATATCCCAACCGCCTTTTAGATGGCAAGCAAATTATGAGCATTCCCTTGATTGAGCACCCTTTATGCTATTGA
>NZ_JAAELD010000278.1 GCF_024227015.1 Moraxella sp. | reverse complement strand
GCCTCTCAGACACTTAAACCAATCCAATCTGTCTTAGAAACGGGTTATCGTACTCTCCCAGGCACATTTGACGAAGTTGTCAAACCTGTCCATTATGGACTTGCCGATTTACTGTTACAAAAAGCAGCGACGACTAGTAACGCTCAAGCGCAGCAACATCAACTCAAGGATGCAGTAGCCACTGTCGAATTGGTGAAAGTGGCTGAACTTCAAGAGTATTTTCAAGATAAATGTCTTCTGAGCCGACAACCTAAAGCCATAGAACTTGATCAAATTTCATCGCATACAGCCATACTTTATCCTATACTTTTGCCTGAGAGATTAGTCATTATCGTCAGCGTAGCAGGTGAACTCCATCAAGTCGTTGTACCTGTTGGTGCCGATCAGGTGAACAAGGCGACTTGGGATTTGAGACTGGGTTTACAAACCCGCCCTAATAACCGCTTTTTATACAAGGCAAGGCAACTCTATGACTGGTTGATACGCCCCATCAAAACATTGTTGACTGATCACCAAATTGATACTTTAGTCGTGGTGCCAGAGGGCAAATTACGCCTGATTCCCTTTTCCACCCTACATGACGGCGAGCATTTTTTGGTTGAAAAATATGCGATGGCACTGACACCAGGGCTGACATTGCTTGATCCAAAACCAATTCGTTGGGATAACAGTAATATCCTCTTGGTTGGTTTATCCGATGCTGTGCAAGAATACCCGCCGTTGCCCAACGTGCCAAAGGAATTGCAAACCATATTAGACTCTACTCAGGGCATTGCCAATAGTAAGCGCATTTTAAATGCAGAATATTCTATTAAAAACCTTCGTCATCAATTGAAAAGAAGTGACTATTCAGTCATTCATCTGGCGACACATGCTGAATTTAATGCCGATCCAGAACGTACCTATTTATTGACTTACAAGGACAAAATGACGATGAATAAGCTACAAGAAGTGATCGGCTTAGGGCAATCCCAAGCCGCGCCCCTGGAATTATTGACTTTGAGTGCCTGCCAGACTGCTGTCGGTGATGATCGCGCCGCGCTAGGGCTCGCCGGGGTTGCTGTAAAAGCAGGTGCGAGGAGTGCCATCGCTACTTTGTGGTTTGTTGACGATGAGGCGACTTCAATCGCTATCACTCAGTTTTATCAACAACTTTTGAAAACGCCTGGGCTTTCTAAAGCTAAAGCATTACAAAATGTACAGAAAAAACTGATTACCCAAGATCGCTATTGGCATCCTAGCTATTGGGCACCGTTTTTATTGATTGGAAATTGGT
>NZ_JAAELD010000277.1 GCF_024227015.1 Moraxella sp. | reverse complement strand
TCGATGAAATAACGTCACGCGTACAGCGTTACTTTGTGGTGGGCTTCATCGCCTCAACCACGATCACCTGTGTGGTTTACCTATTCCGCTATGAAATTCTCGATCTGTTCACACAAGATCCTAAGATCATCGCATTAGCGGCAGTGCTGATTGCAGGGTCAATCATTCTCGAAGCGGGTCGAGTATTTAACCTGATCTTCATCTCATGCTTGAAAGCCGCTGGCGATATTAAGTTCCCAGTAAAAATGGGTATCCTCAGCATGTGGGGCATTGGCGTCGCGATGAGCTATTTGCTTGGCGTACACTGGGGGTATGGTGTGCTTGGTGCTTGGATGGCGATCGCGATGGATGAATGGTTCCGAGGCATCATAATGGCGTATCGCTGGAGAGCAAAAAAATGGACTCGTTTCTCACTTTAAGTGATTGAAGATACATTGGTAAATCTGACTGATGCAAAAGAAAAAGCGCTAGGGGGAGCTAGCGCTTTTTAGACCAACTAAATCCGTTTAGCCTGGTAGGTTTTTGAGCTGTATCATGAGGATATAACCAATTTTTTTACTTAGGTAAATCAAAAAGCCTATTCTTTCCGACTGCTTTGAGTCGT
>NZ_JAAELD010000276.1 GCF_024227015.1 Moraxella sp. | reverse complement strand
ATCTAGCAATCTCGGCTATGAAGGCCGGGTACTGTCACTGGAGAATCTGCCCGCAGCCTATCGGCGCATGGGCCAGCATGATGAGGCGGTCAGTACTTCTCATCGCGCTATCGATCCAGGCAGTGCTACTGAGCGCAGTTATCTACAGCTGATCGATCTGCATGTGATGCATTCAAATATGAACGACGCTCGAAGTGTATATCAAAGAGCTGTAGCCACTTTCGGACGATCGTCAGTATTGTCAGATAAAGGCACCCAATTGCAGATGCCAGATTTACCCAAAAATTAAAAGAGAGTTTCCATGTCACATCACAGTCCTATCAAGCGCCGTCCCACCAAGAAGATTCACGTTGGCTCTGTGGCGGTGGGTGGCGATGCGCCAATCAGTGTGCAGAGCATGACGAATACCAACACCTGTGATGTTGAGGCGACCGTTGCGCAGATTCAGCGCTGCGTTGATGCTGGTGCGGATTTTATGCGAGTCTCAACCCCGACGATGGAGTCGGTGGCAGCGTTCGCCGAGATCAAAAAACGTGTGAATGTGCCACTGGTGGCGGACATTCATTTTGACTACAAAATTGCTCTGGCGGTGGCGGATGCAGGCGCTGATTGCTTACGTATCAATCCAGGTAATATCGGCAACGAACAAAAAGTCCGTGAAGTCATTGCGGCAGCGCGCCATCACGGTGTGAGCATGCGCATCGGTGTCAATGCTGGTTCACTCGAAAAAGACCTACAAAAAAAATACGGCGAACCGACAGGCGAGGCAATGCTTGAATCGGCGCTGCGCCACATTGACATCCTAGACCGCAATAACTTTGATCAATTTAAAATCTCGGTCAAGGCATCGAACGTGTTTTTGACTTTGGATGCTTATCGACTTATCTCGGCGCAGGTGGATAACCCTCTACACCTTGGTGTTACTGAGGCAGGCGTGTATCGTACAGGCACCGTCAAGTCCGCCATTGCCTTGGGTGGGTTATTGTTAGAGGGTATTGGCGACACCATGCGCATCTCATTAGCAAGTCAGCCGGAAGAAGAGATTAAGATTGGCTTTGACATCCTAAAATCACTCAACATCCGCTCAAATGGCGTAAACTTTATCGCTTGTCCTAGCTGCAGCCGCCAAGAATTTGACGTCATCAAAGTGATGAATGAATTAGAATCTCGCTTGGAAGACATTCGCGAGCCCATTGATCTGTCGGTCATTGGCTGTAAGGTGAATGGACCTGGCGAAGCAAAAGAAGTGGACATCGGTGTCGTGGGTGCAAGCCCAAATTCTCTCGTGTATCTGGGCGGTCAAAAAAGCCATCTGATCGATACCAAGATGCTTGCAGATGAGATTGAGCAAATGGTACGCGCTAAGGCCAAAGAGCTTGCTGAAGCAAGAGCCATCGCTAAGCAAAAAGAGATTATTCGGGTTGGGTGATGGATCATTCTTTGCAAAACGATAGATTGGGCTTTGTTGAATTAGCAAAATTAGCCATGCAAATGGCTAATAAGCCAATGACTGCATCAGATTTATGGCAATTTGTTTTGCAAAATAATTTACATCATCAATTAAAGAGTTTTGATGTCCAGACGCAATCTTTTAAGGGTAAAACACCCGAGGCAACATTTAGCGCTAGAATTTGCACAGCTGGCGATATTTTTGAGGCAGTGCCAAACACCAAACCAAAACAATATATCTTAAAAAATAGCAATGCCACATCTCAAGAAGTTAATTCTGT
>NZ_JAAELD010000275.1 GCF_024227015.1 Moraxella sp. | reverse complement strand
TTCAATATCACGGATGCTAAGCCCCTTGCCGGAAACACAATTGACAAATTCATCAACTTGCTTCTTTTTTATGCCGTTCATACGCATGAACGTTCGAATCGTATACATATAGGAATATACGGGAAATTTACCGCTTAATATTTTATCCATCACCGCTTGGCTCATTTGTCCAATCAGCCCAACGCGCATACCCACCCAGCCTTTGCTTCGCTCAAGATGTTTGGCGATCTGTGAAACCGACATTTTATGAACGCTTTTCAGCTCGTCAATCAATCGGGCTTGCTCCAGGATGCTCAGCGTTTTGGCATTGGCAATGCGCAAAAGCTTTATAATCCCCATCGCCTCATCACTATCTAAACTCTGATAGGGCACAATACCGATATTAAGTTTTTGGGCGCATCGATATCGTTTAAAACCGTCGAGCAAAATCCGGCAACCTTGCTTAGTCTCAACGCCTTGCAGACAATCTCGAATGCCATGGGCAACCATTGAGACCAGCAACTGCTGCTCGGCACTATTTGATCGCAT
>NZ_JAAELD010000274.1 GCF_024227015.1 Moraxella sp. | reverse complement strand
CAGTTGAATCAAATTTATGGCGTAACAATTTATTCAGCTGTCGCACGATGGGCGTATTTTATGGTATACTGCTGTGTGATTTTATTAATTATCTTCTTAAGGAGCTGACATGTACGTCCACACTCCCAATAATGACACAACTTCCCAAAACACCAAATTCGAGCCCATGCGGAGCGCGTTCTTCATCTCAGATGGTACAGCGATCACTGCTGAGACTTTAGGCCGCTCTCTACTAAGTCAGTTTGGCAATGTCAAATTTGACATCAAAATCATTCCCTATGTTGATAACGCTGAACTCGCCCAAGAAGCAGTTAAGCGCATTAATGAGGCGCATCGCCTGTCAGGACTTAAGCCTTTGGTGTTTGATACCATCGTAAGCGATGAGATTCGCACCATCATTAATGGCGCCCAAGCCACCAATCTAGACATCTACGAAGGCCTTATCAACCGCATCGCCAATGAGATCGGTGAGAAGCCAGATCCGCATTCAGGTATTGCACACGGTCATGTTGATAGCGACGATTATAAGGCGCGTATTGATGCGGTACACTTCGCCCTAGATAATGATGATGGCGCACGCACGACGCACTATGATGGTGCTGACATTATTTTGGTGGGATTATCACGTTCTGGCAAGACACCAACAAGCCTATACCTAGCCTTACAGTTTGGTATTCGCGCTGCTAACTACCCTTTGACCGAAGACGACCTAGACAGTAGTAATCTACCTAAAGTACTGCAGCCATACCGTCATAAGCTATTTGGTCTGACCATTGACACCGAACGATTGGTGCGCATTCGCCAAGAGCGAAAAGCAGGCTCTCGCTACGCATCCCTTGCCCAGTGCCAAGAAGAACAGCGCGCCATCCAAGCCATCTATACCGCCCAAAAAATCCCAAATCTTAATGTCTCTGAGATGAGCGTGGAAGAAATTGCCACGCGCATCCT
>NZ_JAAELD010000273.1 GCF_024227015.1 Moraxella sp. | reverse complement strand
CATTTCTACCCGAGAAGCTGACCCCGACCACGCAGGGCGACTAATGCAAACCTTAACCATCAGCGAACACAACCCCAATACCACCATCACCTTTTATGGTAGCAAAACTGCCCCTGATGTCGCTGTTATAGAAGCTCGCACCTGGGGAGCAGCCAACACTCAAGATACCGCTTTTTTACGCTTAGATAAATTAAAAGGCAATACAACCCTCAAAAGCAATTGCAATTTTAAAAATATATCCATCAGCGAATCAGGTAATGATGATGGCTTTGAGTACGAATCCGGGGCAGAATTGGCATTTCAACAAGCCTATAAACTACCAAAATCCATCTCATCATTTGGTGGTGTTGGCAAGCGAGATTTATTTATGGCAAGCTCACAAGTTGAGACTTATGTCATAACAGGCTCTTTTCAAACCCAAGCCTATACACTCTCTATCATCACACCCGATAAAGCCAAATTAGGTAAATTGATCAACATGTATGGTTGGGATACCAACAAAAACGGCAATGCTGTTAAATGCACAGTGCAGTAGTATGACCCTCAAATGGATTTGGGAGATGTACTCCACCCAAATCCATTTATAAATAGCTAATTGACAAATCCTCTACACAGCCCCAAAAACTCATCAATATACCCCACAGGCATATCAGCAAGCGTATATCGCCATTGTGGGTTTTTGTCTTTATCAATGAGTAATGCCCGTACCCCTTCTTTAAAATCTCCACGCATGACGCAGTTTACCGCAACCTTACGCTCCATGTCGAACATCTCAGCAATGGAACATGGCTTGACCTCATGGTAAATATGCCATGTTAATGCCTTGGTGGTGTCAGAGCCTTTGATGTAGTTTTCAATGGCAGACTTAATGAATTCACTATTACCCTGATAATCACGAAGTGCACGATCCACATCAGCCAGCGACCCTGCATTCATGAGTGCATTGATGTCATGGAAGTCTTTTAGAATTTGACTGTCGTGGTTTGGCATTTGATGGAATTTGGCTAGGATTTGATTGAGCAGTCCATGATGATCGCCCTGCCAGTTGGCAGATGTAAGCGCCTTAATAACATCATCATAGCTGTCTGGTGCGACATAGGCATCCGCAAGCCCTAGATATAAAGCATCCACGCCCGAGAAGCGTGCGCCGGTAAGCCCTAAGAATAGCCCAATCTTACCCATCATACGATTTAAAAACCATGAGCCGCCCGCATCAGGGAATAAGCCAATCGACACCTCAGGCATTGCCATCATGGTCTCACTCGTGACTGCCTTATGACTACATGCCGACAACAACCCCAATCCGCCACCCATGACCACGCCATGACCCCATGCCAAGATTGGCTTGGGATATTCATACAGCATCTGCATGAGCCCGTATTCATGTTCAAAAAATTCCTGAACATCGCTTGGACCTGTCGCCTGTGATAATGTCTTGATGTCGCCGCCAGCACACAATGCCCGCTCGCCTGCACCGCGCAGCACTATGGCTACCACCGTTCCATCATCTCGCCAATCAGTAAAAATCCGCATCATCGCCTTTACCATGTCTAGGCTTTGGGCGTTGAGTGCTTTTGGATTATTTAAAGTGATGATGCCGATGGATCGACCGTCATCGGTGGGCAACTGCTCGGATAGGATTAGATCTGTCATGGTAACTCCTTAATTCATTAATTTATCATTCCTTAGACGAGTTAAGCATATCAAATTTATAACACCCAATCAATCCAATGCTCCGCCAAAAACGTGGCGATTGGTAATTTAAATTTTATATTTT
>NZ_JAAELD010000272.1 GCF_024227015.1 Moraxella sp. | reverse complement strand
TCTGTGTAATTTCCTTGAGAATGGCAGCTCGGTATTTGGTAGTATTTTTGTTGGTAATGCAACGTATTTCTGTGTTAAGCTAAATGAAGATGGTAGCTACTTTGTGAAGGGCAGAGGCAGAGTTGGTAAGCCTAACAAAATCCGAGAAGAGGAATATTATAAAGACAATATCTTGCCCTTATTTCGCCATATAGTCACGAATAAATCCCCTGAAGTATTGAAAGATATGAAAGAAAGGTTTGATAATTATACGTCAAAAGTTACTTTGATGAAGTTGGCTGTATTATCACACCCGACCGAGTTTGTGCATATATATTCAAAAGGAGTGCTAAAGTCTATCTATCAAAAATACATAGGTAAGGATGATGAGAAAAAGAATATTATGGAGATAAATAAAGCAATATTTGAGAAATTCAGAGAGGGGTTTAATATCGATATTTCTTCTGGGGGGTTGCAAGGCTGAAGATATATACAAAATTGTACAACTCTCAAAATTTCTTTGGGATTTGGAGGATCCTGATTTTAAACAGTTTGCTGATAAAGAAAGCCCAAACATGATTTTTTATGGTGCCCCAGGTACGGGTAAAACCTATACTGTAAAAAAGAATATTGAGTATCTATGCGAGGGCAATAGTTCGCGATATGAATATGTCCAGTTTCATCCATCATTCACCTATGAAGACTTTATTGATGGTATTAAGCCAAATGGTATTGACGACAAGGGAGGTGTCAAGCTTGAGTTGGTGAATGGTGTTTTTAAGTCATTCTGTATCCGAGCCAAAAAGGATCCTGATAATAACTACTATTTTATCGTTGATGAGATTAACCGTGCTAATTTATCGGCTGTATTCGGCGAGACCTTATCCCTGCTTGAGAGTTCATATCGCCACAAGGTTTCTAAGAATTCTGATGATAATGCCGAAGCTATTGGTGAAAATCTAATCAGTACGCAATATTCAGCATTGCTAGATTCTTTGATTGCAAAGGATGAAAAGAAGTATAAGCATTTGGCATACGAAATCATAGAAGATGATGAAGGGAACAAGCATTCAAAGTTTGGTGTGCCTGATAATGTATTTTTTATCGGCATGATGAATGATGTGGATAAGAGTATTGATGCTTTTGATTTGGCACTACGCAGGCGTTTTAAATGGATTCATAAGGGTTATGATGAGAAGGTATTAATCAGTCACTGCAAACATAATGATAAAGATTTTAGTAATATCAAAGATTATGCTGAATGTGCCTCGGCGCTAAATAAATACATTGCCGAAGATCTAGGCTTAGGCTTATCTTATGAATTTGGCCATTCTTTCTTTATGAAAATTTCTTCGATTGCAAATCCAAATCAGCAGGATATAACCGAAAAGAATCTAGAGGATCTTTTTGAGCTATATTTGCGTCCAACGCTCCAGGAGTATTTGCGCGCCTTTTATTCTGAGAGCGAAATAGAGAAGAAGTTAAAAGAAGCTTTAGATGTGTTTAAAAAGCCTTTAGTGAATAAGTCTTCAAAGGGAGCTGATCAAAGTGAAGCTAACAGTTCCGACTAATTATAACTACCATCTGGAAAGACCAATCAAGCATGCAGACATTGGCGATGGCGGATGGGTGAATAAGGTTAATGATATACAAGGCATTCATGTAACAACCCAAGACAAGAAATCTAATAAATTTCAAGGTCTGTTTGAGCCAGGTTTTGAAATAACAACTCGACATGAATCCTTGACGTCGCTTAAAATTTTTCGCTTTAAGCCAGTTAAAGATGACTTGGAAAAAGAAGAGCGGTTAATTCTTAAGTTGTTCCGCTGTGAAAACCCAAATGAAGATCATCAATATTTCGTACAGACTGGGCTGTTTGCCGGCGTGGTATATAATAAAGGCTGTGAATTTAATATTACCTGTGATTACGGTGAAGTTTTTTTGAACCGCATGCTTAATTTTTTGAATAATATTTATATTGATACTGCTCAAACCGCGGCGGAAAAGAAAAATAAAGCCAATACTTTTCAGCATATTTTGTGCTATTTATTTATCCATGCATTGGAGCGCGCATCAACCCTAGGGCTGCCAAAAGCCTATCAGCAAAAACGGCAGCACGATTATAAAATGCGTGGCGCGCTTGATATGAAAGCACATATCAAGCAGGACATTCCATTCATGGGTAAAATCAGCAGTCAATATCGAGAACTGAATGAGATTCAGCCCATTGTTGACGTACTATATTTGGCATGTGAGAAGTTAAAAAAGGCATTTGGCGTTGATGCCTTAAAGCCGGTAATGAATATCTATCAGCAGCTAAAGATACAATATTCGGGAAAGTACTTCACGCAATTAACTCTTCAAAATGCCAAAAATCATAAAGTGCTAAATAATCCAATGTTTGCCCATTTTCGTCAGACTTTGGAATATGCTGAAATCACCTTAAAAGATTTGGATTTAAAATCACAAAAAGAAGCCAAGCACGAGACTTATGGCTATTTGTTCGATATTTCGCAGTTGTTTGAGATTTACTTGGAGAAACTGTTGGCACAAGGCTTGAATGATTGGAAAGTGTATAGCCAAGAAAAAATCAAGCTCTATCAAGAGCGTTTTTATGGTAGGAATATTTATCCTGATATTGTGTTAAAAAACAACGAAAAAGTAATTGTGCTGGATGCTAAATTTAAAAAAATGACAATGAATAGTCAAGATCTGGATCGCAGCGACTTTTATCAGATTCATACCTATATGCAGTATTATGGCGAGAATCTGTTATTTGGTGGATTGATTTATCCATTGTCAGTCTGCCATGAAGGAGTGGGGCATCCCAAGTCTTATAGCAAGTCTTTATTTGATCTAGAAGAAAGAATGGGCCTATCGCGCTTCATTGTTGATGGGATTGAGCTTCGGAGTTCAAAATCGAGTGATGGCACAGAGAGTGAAGTAGGAATGAGGGGTAAATTGAAAGATATTACCGAAAGAGAGAAGGCATTCATTGGCAGAATCAATAAGCTAATCCAAGAGTTTGATAAGGATCAGCCTGTAGTGGTTTGATTGCTGTATTTGCTCAACTGTAATAAACTAAATATTAAATGCATTTTGGTGCAGCTCAATGAAGTTGCCCTTAATTTAAATACCCCAAGATATTCATCCAGTTATTTCAAATATGGCGTTTAATGCAATTGCATGGGTGATAGATGACAAAATTGCGACTAAGTGGTACACTATTTGCAATATAATTTGTAACATTTGGAATAACTATGGTATATGAGCGCACCCTTGCGAACGAGATAACAGCAACCGGCATCGGACTGCACAGCGGTAAAGAAGTCAGTTTGACGCTTTCGCCTGCTGACGTTGGCACGGGTATCGTCTTTGAGCGTGCGGATTTGGATGGCGCGCGCATTCCTATGAGTGCCAATCTGGTGCAGGATACGATGATGTCATCGAATCTGGTGCAGGGCGATGCACGTGTTGGCACGGTAGAGCATCTGCTGTCAGCGGTGGCGGCCTGCGGTCTGGATAATCTGATCATCAAGGTCGATGCGCCTGAGATTCCTATCATGGATGGCTCGGCAGCACCTTTTTTATATCTCATCCATGAAGCAGGCATCAAAGAACAAAATAAAGCTAAGCAATTCATCAAAATCCTAAAACCCGTACGCGTTGAAGATGGCGACAAATGGGCGAAGTTTACGCCTTATGATGATGGGTTTTTGATGGATTTTGAAATTGACTTTAATCACGAAGCGATCAAATCCACCGACCAAAAAACCACACTTGACTTTAATACTGCGAATTTTGCTCGCGAGGTTGGGCAGGCGCGCACCTTTGGATTCCTAAAAGATCTTGAGTATCTGCGTGAGCGTAATTTGGCATTGGGTGGTAGCCTTGATAATGCTGTGGTGCTCGATGACACGTCGGTGATGAATGAAGGGGGGCTAAGATACCCCAATGAATTCGTCCGCCACAAGATACTTGATGCAGTGGGTGATTTATTTGTAATTGGACATCCGATTTTGGCGCACTTTTCGGCGTATAAATCAGGTCATGCGGTCAATAATATGCTCATTCGTGCGGTATTGGCTGACGAAAGTAGCTATGAAATTGTAAATTTTTGTAACAGAAAAGACGCGCCAATCGAGTATTTAGAGCCGATTATTTTTGTTTGATTTTAGCAATAAATAGCTTTCGGCACTTCACCAAGTAAGACGCCGGCAAATCTTGAGTAAGGTTCGGCGAATTTGTCATAAATAAGTCATTGCCAATTGCTAAAATCAAAAGCCCATCTGATGTTTTAATCAGATGGGTTTTGTTTTTGATGGTCAATCTTTGAGTTTATCAAGCGTTGCGCAAGGGTGCTCATTTTTATCAGTCTATAGGGCGGGGCGGAATACTTGATTTGCAAATAACATTTTTTCTTATTTAGCTACAAAAAATCTGCCAAATGTTTACAAAACTTTACAATGAAATAACTATTGCAGCAATATTTGACACACATACCACAATGAACGTATGTTTACTCAATTGTCTTTGGTTAGGCGTAGCAGGGCTTGTTTTAATTGGTCATCATGGATGACAGTCGAGGCAGTTTGGGTTATAATACGCTTCGTGTTTTCGCTTAAGGTTTTTTTTGAACTGGTTTGGCGAGAGTCTGATTGGATGGGTTTTGGTGTGACAATCACCCGAAACTCTTCTATATAACAAAATTGCTCATCATAGGCGCGTAAAGCTTGAACACAATTTGCAGTAAGATAGCGCAGATGATTAGCAGCCGTAGATGATGACAGAGCCACCGTAAGGCGATGTCGATCAGCGTGAGCAACGGTACATTCTTGTAGCATTTCTTGAGGTAGCAGTGGCTTTAGCGCTTGCTGCACTAAAGCGGTGCAAGATTGCAAATGCTCTAACTGATTCACCAAATGGGCAGGAAGTTTCATTCCAGCCGCCGCTTGTTTCTCAAGTTGGCTTGCCAGATGGTTAGGTTGGTTATTCTTTAAGAATAAATCATCCACATGATCGAAATTTGTTAAATCAGACATATCTCACCTTAACAACAAAAAAGCCATGGACATGGTGTCCAGCAGAGCAAGTGTATCATGCCTTATGAGCAGATTACCAACCAAATCATACGATTTTTTAGGCGATGTGAAAGCTTTTGTTATTGTGTGTATTGTTCGTGTTGTGTGATTTCAAGGTAATTTACTAGCGCACTAGGATGTACGTCGCTGATCACGAGCTTTTAATCAAAACCCATACAGACGCAACCAAGACAAGATAAAGGGGCAATGCCAATGTACATCTTGGAAGCGCGAGGAAAGTTTATGAAAAGAGTATTTTGGCTGATGTCGGCTGTTGGACTGACCTTTGGACAAACAAGCGCCGCTCAATCAAACAGCATTCAAATCGCCCAAGGCAACGTTGTGAATGTTGGCAGCACGCCCAATACGACAACGAATATCGATGATGCAATCAATAAGCTAATCGCATTGAACCATGCTTCTGCACCAGCTCCTGTATCACGCATTCAACAACCTGTAAATACTGTTTCTAACGCCGTATCAATCTCAAGCCCGCTTTCTAACGCGACGAATCTTAGCTCATCTTATCAAGCACCTTCTATCACCGCCCAGCTTACCAGCAGCAGCGCACCAAGCGTCGCAGCACGAGCTGCATCACGTACGGCACACGGTAGAAGTATCGGTCGCTGTGCTTTATATGTTCGTAAAGCACTACAATCGGCAGGCTATGAATTCACACCACAACCATCTGCGTATCAGTATGCGCACGGTACTCTAGCTGGTGCTGGCTTCGCCAAGATCAGCAGCGACAACTACGAGCCGCAAGTTGGTGATGTGGTGGTATTTAACCGTACCTCACGCAACCCTCATGGACACATCCAGATTTATGATGGCAGCCAATGGGTGTCTGACTACCGTCAAACCAAGTTCAGCCCATACAGCCAGCATAATGGCTACACCGTATGGCGCGACACTCGTTACACTGACGCAAGTGCCAACACTGGTACTATGCTTGCCTTTAACGGTCAGTAATTTCGTGATATTAAAAAAGCCGACAATTAGTCGGCTTTTTTTTATGCATCAAAATGATATTGGAAAGGCTTAAATATCTTGCCAAAAGGCCTTATCATGAAAATCAGGCGGATTGGCATGTTGTGCAGCATAAAAAATCGGCGCGCCATCACGATATAAGATGGCGGTAGGATTGATTTTGCTAATCGTCATGTTGGTGATGTCGTCTAGTGTAACGCTTAGATGATAATATCTAACCGTCTCGGTGTCGCTTAAGTCTGACTGTGTCACCACAAGCCCATCTGTCCACACAGGCGGTAGGTGATTCGGCGTACGATAATCGTCAAACTGATAGAGATTATAAAACCCTCCCATCGAATAATTCAGCTCAAAGTAGCGTTTATCATCACCTTGTAATTCAAAAAAACACTCTAGACAATGATTCTCCCATAAGAAGTCTTTACGTGTAGGATTGGCGCATCTGCCGCTAGGCACATTGAACCAATCACAAGAGTGCACTTGATAACTAAGCTGTAGTGCGCCACCCTGTGTGCTGACTGCGACACAGATGCTTGGAACATTGTCGGCAGTAGGGGTAAGTTTAAACAGGCGTATATCAGGAGAGTTGGCATCTGTCCAAAAGGTCTTTTGATGATTTAGAGTAATCATGAAATATGCTCATAAAAAACAAAACCGTTCATAAGCGAACGGTTTTGGTGTTAGGATGATTTTAATAGCCAAAACGTGCCAAATTCGACAGCTTAGGATTTGGCTCTGGGTTCTTGCGTAGCAGCAGCACCATGCGACCGATGTGGTGAATGACTTCGCTCTCGGTGGCCTCAGCCAATGCGTTAGCGCATTCTTTGCGTTCATCGCTTGAGCCTGCTGGGATTTTGATTTTGATTAATTCGTGATCATCAAGAGCGCGCGCCACTTCCTCAATGACGGTCGGTGTTAGACCGCTGCCGCCAACGATGACGACAGGATTTAGACGATGACCGATGCCGCGCAGCTCTTTTAGGTCTTGCGTCTTGGATTTTTTTGAACTCATAAATATTTCCAAAATAAAAAATTTGCTAAATTAATGACATTATAGCAGAAATTATCCCAAATTATCGCATAAAAATGGTAAACTAGGCTGTTATCCGTTTAACTTTTCAAAATACATCAGAATTAACATCAGTTATGGCAACTCGCATCACCAACAAAAAGTTCTCCAAATCAAGCCGCGCCTGGATGAAAGAGCACATCGATGATTATTATGTGCAAAAAGCACAAAAAGACGGCTACAGAGCGCGTGCTGCTTATAAGTTATTAGAAATTAACGAAAAAACAGGGCTCATCAAAAAAGGCATGACTGTCGTGGACTTAGGTTCGGCACCGGGAAGTTGGTCCCAGGTGGCAGGTCAGCTCGTCGGCGATGATGGGATTTTGATTGCGTCGGATATTTTGCCGATGGATGCACTTGAGAATGTGACTTTCATCCAGGGTGATTTTCGCGAACAAGAGGTCTTTGATCAGATCATGGCAGAAGTGAACGGCCGTCGTGTTGATGTGGTGCTGTCCGATATGGCGCCCAACACCTCTGGGATGTCCGCCGTGGACATGCCGCGTATGATGTACTTGTGTGAGCTTGCGGTGGATTTTGCGCTGAAGGTGCTGCCTGAGGGTGGTGCGCTGATCATGAAAGTATTCCAAGGCGAGGGCTCGGCTGAACTGCGTGCTGATATGCAAAAAAAATTCAGCAAAATCAAAAGCATCAAGCCTGCGGCAAGTCGCCCACGATCAAAAGAGATGTTCTGGGTGGCGATTAAATAGCCGCTCCTTGGCTTGAATTTAAAGCAAGTATCCACATATAAAACAGGTAAATTAAACAATAAGGCGTTGCCCAATAGGCTTGGCGCTTGAGATAGGAAAAATTAGTGAGCGATATGGTAAAAAGCACCTTATTATGGTTGGTGATTATCGGCGTGGTGGTTGCGATTTTTAGCAATCTTGACCGTACCAATGCCGATGCTGATCAGCTGAATTATTCGTCATTTGTCACCGCGGTATCCAAAGGTGAGATCAAGGAAGTGAAGATTGATGGCGAAGAGATCTCGGGTACGAAAGTAAATGGCTCAGAGTTTGAGACTGTGCGTCCTGCCATCAGTGATGATGAGCTGATGCCATTATTGCGTGAGCATAATGTTGAGGTGCAAGGCACCATGCCTGAGCGTCAAGGCTTGGGCTCTCAGCTACTTATCGCGGCTTTCCCGATTTTACTTATTATCGGTCTATTCTGGCTGCTCATGCGTGGTATGAGCGGCGGCAACTCTGGCGGTGGCATGGGTGGTCGTAATCCGATGAGCTTTGGTAAGTCTAAAGCCAAAATGCTCTCAGAAGATCAGATTAAGGTCACCTTTGAAGATGTCGCAGGCTGTGAAGAGTCTAAGCAGGAAGTTGTTGAAATTGTTGATTTTCTAAGAGATCCTGCCAAATTCACCAAGCTGGGTGCGACCATTCCGCGTGGCGTGTTGATGGTCGGTCCTCCTGGCACTGGTAAGACATTGCTTGCTAAGGCGATCGCAGGCGAGGCGAAGGTGCCATTTTTCTCGATCTCGGGCTCTGATTTCGTTGAGATGTTCGTGGGTGTTGGTGCCAGCCGTGTTCGTGACATGTTCGAACAAGCCAAGAAGAACGCGCCTTGCATCATCTTTATCGATGAGATTGATGCGGTTGGTCGTCATCGTGGCTCGGGCATGGGCGGTGGTCACGATGAGCGTGAGCAGACACTGAACCAGCTGTTGGTTGAGATGGATGGCTTTGAGGGTAATGATGGTGTTATTGTCATCGCTGCGACGAACCGTGTGGATGTACTTGATAAAGCGCTACTTCGCCCTGGACGTTTTGACCGTCAAGTGTCGGTAGGATTGCCAGACATCAAAGGTCGTGAACAGATCCTTAATGTACACTTGAAGAAGCTGCCACAGACCATCGGTGTTGATGTGAATGCATTGGCTCGTGGCACACCTGGCTTTAGCGGCGCTCAGCTTGCCAACCTAGTGAATGAAGCAGCGCTATTTGCGGCGCGTCGTAATAAGTCCCACGTGGACATGAATGACTTTGAGGATGCCAAAGATAAGCTGTACATGGGTCCTGAGCGCAAATCGATGGTGCTGCGTGAAGACGAGCGCCGCGCGACCGCTTATCATGAAGCAGGTCATGCGCTCGTGGCGCAGCTACTGCCGAACACCGATCCTGTGCACAAGGTGACAATCATGCCACGTGGCTGGGCGCTGGGTGTAACATGGCAGCTGCCCGAACAGGATGCGGTGAGCAACTATAAAGATAAGATGTTGAATGAGCTGTCTATCCTATTTGGTGGGCGCATCGCTGAAGAGATCTTTGTAAATCGTCAATCAACCGGAGCATCGAACGACTTCGAGCGTGCAACCAAAATGGCACGCGCCATGGTCGCCAAATACGGCATGAGCGACAATCTGGGCATCATGGTCTATGAAGCAGAAGAGCATGGCGGCTATATCGGGGGTTCTACTCGCACCATCTCAGAAGCTACTCAACAAAAAGTTGATGATGAGATTCGCCGCATTCTAGAACAGCAATATGACGTGGCATATAAACTGATTGATGAGAATCATGACAAGATGCACGCCATGGTTGATGCATTGATGAAATGGGAAACCATCGACCGTGAGCAGTTTTTGCAAATCATGAATGGTGAGGAGCCGCGTGAGCCTAAAGATTATCAACATGATGTTCCATCCATCGCTGCCGCTGCACCAGTAGCGCCACCAGTGGATGAGCTACCACCACCGTTACCAACTTCGTAACCATGATAAAACACTGCCCAAGGGCGGTGTTTTTTATTTTTGATAGTTATTGTGAATATTTGTTTACTAAGTACTTGCAATTTGATCAAAAGTTTTATAGCATGGTCAGTTTTAGCATATTCTAAAAACGGCAGAAGAGATTATGGCAGGTTTTATTAAGACTCAATTAAATCGCGGCAAAAAAATCATCGGCATGGGCGCAACTTTGGCGGGTGGTTACCGCACTGCCAAGCGCATTGGGGCGTTCAATGCACCGCCCAGAGATATTTTGCCAAAATACATCCAAACCTTCTGCCGCAAGATGGCAAACTCATTCGGCGTTCAGGTCGTTCAGGTTGAGCCTGTGCCACAGACGCATGGCCTGTGGGTGTCTAACCATGTGTCATGGCTGGATATTCCTGTTGTAGGCTCGGTTGCGCCAGTGTTCTTCTTATCCAAAGCTGAGATTGGCGAGTGGTTCATTTTTGGTAAGCTTGCTAAGGCAGGCGGAACGTTATTCATTAAGCGTGGCTCGGGTGATGTCGGCGGCGTGAGTGATCAGATTTCTGATTTCTTGCGTGGTGGGTCTTCGGTGGTGTTTTTCCCTGAGGCGACCACCACAGATGGTAAACAAATCAAAAAAATCTATGGCAAGCTGCTACAATCAGCACTAGACACAGGTCTGCCTATCTGTCCTGTTGTGGTTGCTTATGTCGATAAGGACGGTAGTCTGTCAGACGATGCTGCTTATTATGGCAAGCGGACGATGGCGGACAGTCTGCGCCGTGTCGCTGACAGTAAGGGTATCACGGCCTATGTACTGGCACTTGAGCCCATCTATCCAAATGATAAGACGCGCAGTGAGCTGACCGCCGAACTTCAAAAAGCAATGGAAGAGGGCTTGGCCGATCTGCATAAGCGAGTGCTTAAGGCATAATAAAAATCGGACAGCGCTGCGTTGTCCGATTTTTTTGTGTATGATTGTCGCTTAAACGAACTTTAGTCCGTTCTCGCCTTTTGGCGTGACTTTAAAGATTTTTACCTTGAATAACACATCTTGTCCTGCCAATGGATGGTTGAAATCCACCTTAACCTCATCCTCGGTCACTTCGCTGATGACGCCGGCCAGGGTGTTTTGTCCTTTGTCGGCAAATTCCATCATCATGCCAACCACGGGATTTGGCTCGGATAGGCTGAATTTGGCGCGGGGAAAACTTTGTACGTTCTCGCCATTCCAATCGCCAAAAGCCTGATCGGGTGGCAGATGAGCGGTGCGAGTGTCGCCTGCTTTTAGGTTGATTAATACTTGCTCAAATCCTGCCAGTAAGCTCTCATCGCCAATTGTCAAAGTAACGGGCTTATCGCGTCCAAAGGTCGAATCGATGACTGTGCCATTGGGCAGGCTGACCTCAAAGTGCAGCTCGACAGTACTGCCATCGGCGATGCGAATCTCTTCGCTGGGTAAAATATTCATAAAGCTTCCAGTGTTAAAATAAGCGCTAGTTTACCATAAGCCGCCTTTATAGTAAAACACCCCAAGTCCATCCGCATCGCCAAAAATGACGATATCAGAATGAATAAAGGAACCATCATGAATAAATTTATCTTAACAATCATGGCGATGCTTTTGGTAAATGTTGCCATCGCCAGCCCTGCTTATTTCAAAAAGAGACCCGATTTTTCACAGATTGAGCACTACAATAACGGCAAGTGTTATGATATTGACATGGCGTATTTTAAGCAATGTGATGTTTATATCGAAATACGCATGACAATAGATAAAGAAGGCAAAGTAAAAAGAGTTCAAGATTTATCGGGCACTGATAAGGAAGTGTTTAAACGAGTCAGAAGATTAGTGTTGCGTTCATCTTTTCACCCCTTTAGGGATGAAGATGGTCAAGCTATAGAAGGCGTTGCATATTTACCCATTATAATATATTTTGAAAAATCATATGTCCATCCAGACAACGTTGATTCATTACGCAACTTGTGCGCTAAAGACGAAGCGTGCAATGAAAATGAGCTGGAAGTCATCTTAAGAAATAGGGGTTTTTAGATTGGCGCATTATCCCGACTTAATCACCTCAAACTATCCAATCCGCAAATTATTTTGATTGATTGACTGGTTTAAGTAATCTAAAAGCGATAAAAAAGGGCGGATTATTCGCCCTTTTTGTTTTAGGATTGATTTTTGCGTTTGTTTTCTAAGAATAGCATTTCCCATACCACGAGCGCCATGCCCACACAGATGCCGATATCGGCAATGTTAAACACAGGATAGTGCCATACATTGGCATAATGCACATGAATAAAATCAATCACATAACCATGCAAGAAGCGATCAATCACATTGCCAATCGCGCCGCCAAGCACCAAAGCCAGACCCCATGATAGGATTTTGGCATTTTTGGGAATTTGGCGCAGATAGCTGATGATGAATATAGACACAGCCAAACCTAAAACAGCAAAAAAATACTTCTGCCAGCCACCTGCATTCGCCAAGAAGCTAAATGCCGCCCCATAGTTATAAGCAAGCGTCCAATTGAGCACGGGCGGTATCACATCTACCGTCTCGTGTAACTCAAAGGTGCTGTTAAAATAATATTTGGTCAGCTGGTCGAGAATGAGCACAGCAAGCGCAATCAAGTAAAACTTCATTGCGCCTTTGCCATTGACTTGGTTAGGCATATTGACGAGTCTCCCCGGCGCCGTCCACGTTGGTAACACAGCGTCCACACAACTCTGGATGGTCAGCATGAGTGCCTACATCGGTACGGATGTGCCAGCAGCGGGTGCATTTTTGACCATCGGCAGGCGTAATCACAACGCCAAAACCTTCGCCTTGGGTAATGGTGGCATCACTGGTGATGAATACAAAACGCGCTTCATCGCCTAGCTTGGCAAGGGCGTTATAGGTTGCGTCATTTGCGGTGATGGTTGCTTTGGCAGTTAGGTTGGAACTGATGATTTTGTCACCGCGAGCTTCTTCGATGGCTTTATTCACCAAATCTTTGGCATCCAAAATCGCCTTCCAGTCATCGGCAGTGATGTCAGTCATGGCAGGTGTTGGCAGCTCATACCACTCATCAGCAAAGACGTATTTGTGCGCGTCCTCGCTACGGATAAAGCCCCATGCTTCTTGGGCGGTAAATGGTAGAATAGGAGCAATCCAACGCACCACCGCTTGAGCGATGTGATAAAGGGCGGTCTGAGCGGAACGTCTTGGCTTGCCGTCTGCCTTGGTGGTGTAGGTTCTGTCTTTGATGATGTCAAGATAGAATCCGCCTAGGCTTTGCGAGCAGAACATGGATACCGCTTGAACGACTTGGTGGAAATCCATGTCATTATAAGACTTCACGATGGTGTCTTGGGTGTCCTTGGCAAGGTGCAGGATGAACTTATCAAGACTGACCAATTCATCTAATGCAACGCTGTCGGTCGCAGGGTTAAAATCGCTGGTGTTAGCAAGCAAGAAGCGCAGCGTGTTACGAATACGGCGATAATTATCAACCGCGCCCGCGAACACCTTCTGACCTGCGCTCATCTCATAGCGATAATCGGCAGAAGCGATCCACAGGCGAAGCATGTCCGCACCTGTCTTGTCGATCTCTTTTTGTGGTTCGATGATGTTGCCAAGAGATTTACTCATCTTGTGGCCTTTTTCGTCCACGACGAAGCCGTGTGTCAGCACCTGTTTAAATGGTGCGCGGCCGTAGATTGCTTCACTGGTTAGTAGCGATGTCTGGAACCAGCCACGATGCTGATCTGAGCCTTCTAGGTACATGTCGGCAGGGTTGGTTAGGCTGTCGTCTTGGTCAAGCACCGCAAAATGCGTCGTCCCTGAGTCAAACCAGACATCAAGCGTGTCGGTGACTTTGTTGTAATCTTTGGCATCATCGCCCAAAAAGTCGCTGGCATCAGCGTCAAACCATGCTTCGATACCGCCTTGTTCGATGACTTTGGCGACTTTCTCGATTAATTCTGATGTCTGTGGATGCAGCTCGTCTGTTTCTTTATGGGTGAAGAATGCAATCGGCACACCCCAAGTACGCTGACGGCTGATACACCAGTCAGGACGACCTTCAACCATGGCTTCGATTCGGTTTTGACCCCATGATGGTGTCCAAGTGACGTTTTTGATGTCGTCTAGGGCTTTTTGGCGCAGTCCGCCTTTTTCCATGCTGATAAACCATTGCGGAGTAGCGCGGAAGATGATCGGTGTTTTGTGTCGCCAGCAATGCGGATAGCTGTGGCGGATTTTGCTGTGCTTAAGTAGGTTGCCGGTGCTTTCTAGAGTTTCGATGATTTTTGGCTGAGCGTTATAAATGTGCTCACCAACGAATACTTTGGCGTTGTCCAGATATACGCCGGTATCGCCCACAGGGTTTTCAACCGGTAGGTTGTATTTGCTACCGACGACATAGTCATCCACACCGTGAGCAGGGGCGGTATGTACAAGACCTGTACCGCTGTCAGTGGTGACGTGTTCGCCTAGGATGAGTGGCACTTGACGATCGTCGATAAGCGGATGCTGAGCAAGGCTGTGCTCTAGCGCATCGCCTTTAACGGTGGCAATCTCGCCTAGGTTATCAAGCTCAAGCTCTGTTAGTACATTCTCCGCAAGTTCACTGGCCAACAGTAGAACGCCCTTAGCGGTCTTGATAAAGCTGTAATTCTCGTGTGGATTGACAGAGATGGCTTGGTTGGCAGGCAGCGTCCAAGGTGTGGTGGTCCAGATAACAGCAAATGCCGGCTCATTCAGGGTAGCGCCTTTGATGTCGGTCAATTCAAAACCGACAAAAATCGCATCAGACGTCTTGTCTTGGTATTCTACTTCAGCTTCAGCCAGTGCAGAGCCGCAGTCTAGGCACCAGTTCACAGGCTTCATGCCGCGTACGATGTGACCGTTATCGTAGATCTTGCCTAGAGCGCGTACGATGTTGGCTTCTTGCTTAAAATTCATGGTGAGATAAGGGTTATCCCAGTCACCAAGCACGCCCAGGCGTTTAAAGTCCGCTTTTTGAAGTTCGATTTGGCTGGTGGCGTATTCTCGGCACAGCTTACGAAATTCAGTGGCGTTTACCTTTTGACCGACTTTACCGACTTGTTGTTCTACTTTTTGTTCAATCGGCAGACCGTGACAATCCCAGCCAGGCACATAGACCGCATCAAAGCCAGATAGGTTTTTTGATTTGGTGATGATGTCTTTTAGGACCTTATTGACCGCATGCCCTAGGTGAATCTGACCGTTGGCGTATGGAGGGCCATCATGTAGGATGTATTTGGACAGGCCTTGCTTAGCTTCGCGAACTTGTTTATATAGTGCGTCATTTTCCCATTCGTCTAGCCATTTTGGTTCGCGTTTGGCGAGATCGGCGCGCATGGGAAAAGGGGTGTCAGCAAGGTTTAGGGTGTTTTTGTAGTCTTTTTGGTCGGTCATGGCGGTGGCTCTTGTGTCAATAAATCAAATAACAGGGTATTATAAGACAAAAGGGCAGATTTGGCAAAAGTTCACTAAAAAATACTGGTAATTTTAATCGCTGTGGATATAATACTCAAAATTACAATTCAGAAAATTTAGAAAAGGTTTTAACATGAGCTGGTTTCCAAAATGGCAGCCTTATCAAGGCGATATCAACACACAGCCTGTGGCGACAAATGAGTATTTGCCTGCTTCTCAAAGCATCATGCTGGGCATTCAGCATGTGCTGGCGATGTTCGGGGCGACGGTGCTGGCACCTTTGTTGATGGGCTTTGATGCCAATCTTGCCATCATGATGAGCGGTATTTGTACGATTTTATTCTTTATCATGACAGGCGGGCGAGTGCCTAGCTATCTGGGTTCTTCTTTTGCGTTTATCGGTGTGGTAGCGGCTGCGACGGCGCACGCGACGGGCTCTGGGGCGAACCCAAATCTTGGCGTGGCGCTCGGCGGCATCATCGCCTGTGGCGTGCTGTATGCTATGATCGGGTTCATCGTGATGGGTACTGGCACCAAGTGGATTGAGAAGCTCATGCCCCCTGTGGTGACGGGTGCGGTGGTGATGATCATCGGCCTAAACCTTGCGCCTGTGACAGTGTCAAATGTCGCAGGCAAGCCGTTCGAGCTGTGGATGACGCTGGTGACCGTGCTGTGCATGGGGATGATTGCGGTGTTTAGTCGTGGTTTCATGCAGCGTCTATTGCTGCTGCTTGGCTTGGTGCTTGCTTATATCATCTATGCTATCGTGGCGAATGGTTTTGGGCTGGGTGCGCCGATTGATTTTGGTGTGATTGGTAAAGCAGCGTGGTTTGGTGTGCCGAATTTCTCTGCGCCCGTGTTCGATGTTAATGCCATGCTTATCATTGCGCCTGTGGCGTTTATCTTGGTCGCTGAGAACTTAGGTCACATCAAGGCGGTTGGCGCGATGACCGGGGAGAATCTAACGCCATATCTAGGACGTGCATTCGTGGCGGATGGCGTGGCGACGGCATTGTCCGCAGGTGTTGGCGGTACTGGCATGACGACCTATGGCGAGAACATCGGCGTGATGGCGGTGACTCGTGTTTACTCTACGATCATCTTTGTGATCGCGGGTGTGTTTGCGGTATTTTTGGGGCTGTCTCCTAAATTTGGTGCGCTCATTCAGACCATCCCAAGCCCCGTTTTGACGGGTGCATCCATTGTGGTGTTTGGCTTAATTACCATTGCCGGGGCGAAGATTTGGATTGATAACCGTGTTAATTTTGCCAATAACAAAAACCTCATGGTAGCGGCAGTGACCATCATCTTGGGCACGGGCGATTTTGGCTTGATGATTGGCAGCTTTAATCTGGGCGGTATCGGTACGGCGACGTTTACGGCGATCTTGTTGCATTGGTTTTTAAGCTTAAAAGAACCTAAAGAAGCAGCCTAACAGTATTGCTGGCATATTAAAAAATTTGCAAGCCGATTACAAAGTGTTTATAATAAATTCATACCCATTGCTAATAGATCAAGCGATTTGATGGCGACAGGCGACAATCTTCTGGATTTGTCGCCTTTTTGATGGGACTGACGATACGCAATTAAGCGTTGGAGTTTATGGAGTGGAATTATGTATAACAATCTATTTTCGTGCATGGCGCAGCCAACCTTTGTGGATGGGCTGCATTGTGCGGTAAATGTGTTTAGCGCGCCTTTGTGGGATGTGCTTTTGTGGATGCTCATTGCGGCAGGTTTGTTCTTTACTGTGGTGTCCGGATTTGCGCAGTTTAGATTGTTCGGTAAGAGCGTCAAAACCATGCTTGGCAGCCGTAAAGGTCATGATGAAAATCAAGGCATCTCGGCATTTCAGGCGTTCGTTACAGGCTTGGCAAGTCGTGTGGGTGTGGGTAACATCGCAGGCGTGGCGCTTGCCATCGGTATCGGTGGTGCGGGCGCGGTGTTTTGGATGTGGCTAATCGCTTTGATTGGTATGTGCTCGGCATTGGCGGAATCTAGCTTGGCTCAGTTATTCAAAATCAAAGATGAGACAACAGGGCGTTTCCGTGGGGGTCCTGCTTACTACATCGAGCAAGGTCTTGGACAAAAATGGCTTGGATTTGTGTTCGCTTTGGCGCTGATCGTCTGCTTTGGCTTTGTGTATCAATCCATCCAATCAAACACCATCACGCTGTCGATTCAGTCAGCAATGGGCTGTGTGGGCGAGACGGATGCTTGCCAAAGTGATTGGCAGCTTTATAAGCATGGCATTGGCGCGCTGCTCGTGGTGTTGGCAGCACCGATTATCTTTGGCGGTATTAAGCGTGTGTCGATGATCGCTGAGATTATCGTGCCGATCATGGCGGCGATTTATCTGCTGGTTACGCTTTATATCATTGTGATTAATATCACCGAGATTCCAAGCATTATCGGATTGATCTTTACCAAGGCGTTCACCTTTGAGGCAGCGGGCGGCGGTCTGTTCGGTTCGATGGTGTCTATCGCCATGATGCAAGGCATCAAGCGCGGTCTGTATTCTAACGAAGCAGGTCAAGGTTCTGCCCCGAATGCCGCAGCAGCAGCGAGTGTTAAGCATCCTGTCGAGCAGGGCACAATCCAGATGCTTGGTGTGTTCGTAGATACACTCATCGTGTGTTCGTGCACAGCGTTCGTGATTTTGCTTGCGACCATGCCGCAGAATGTTGCCGACCTATCAGGCGTGCAGCTTACCCAAGCCGCACTTGAGGCGCACGTGGGCAGCTGGGGTCGGTACTTCTTGGCGATTATTTTGTTCATGTTTGCATTCTCGACCATCATCGGCAACTATGCCTATGCAGAATCGAACATGCAGTTCCTAAAAAACAACACCGTGGTATTAACCTTATTCCGTATCATCGTGCTTGGCTTTGTGTACTTTGGTGCGGTGACGAAGGTCGCTGTTGTGTGGGACATGGGCGACTTGACGATGGGTGTTATGGCTTTTATTAACCTAATCGCCATCGTTCTGCTGTCAAAATATGTCTTTATCTTGGTCAAAGATTACACCAAGCAAGTTAAAGCTGGTGTCGCTGAGCCAGAGTTTAAGCTTGATGATTATCCAGAATTGAAGGCGAAAATTAAGTCTGATATTTGGTAATAATTAAGACCGATTAGGACTGAGTAATAAAACACCCCAAGAGCAGCTGGCTTTTGGGGTGTTTTATTTGGCATGGCGATGGCTTAGCTTAGTACGACTTCCAAACGACTAAAACCTGACGCAGGATAGATGGCATGGTCAAAATAGTCATCAGACGCAGGGCGAATCTTACTTACCTGCTCTGCCAAGCACTCTACTAACAGCCCCAGTTCAAGCTGTGCCAATGGCTTACCAGGGCAGACGTGAATGCCATGCCCATAGACCAGATTGTTAGCTTGGTTGCGGTGTAGCTCAAAGCTGTCTGCCTGATGGAAGGCTTCAGGGTCACGGTTGGCGGACTGCCAGTTAATCGTGATTTTGGCGTCTTTGGGAATGTCCACGCCATGTAGAGTGACAGGGCAAGTGGTGCGTCGTCTGTTGGTGATGAGCGGGTCGTGTAAACGCAGTATTTCTAAGACGGCATTATCAATGTCTTGGGGGTTGGCTTTTAGATGAGTCAAGATATCGGGATGATGAATAAAAAATTCAAAAATAATCCCGACCGCTGACGACATGGTGGACAGCTCGCCCACCGTCCAGTTACGAATGAGTGAGATAAGCTCTTCATTGCTCATCACTCGCTCGCTTTGTGGCAGCATGACCACGTCGTTCATCAATTCAAAGGTCACATCATCAGGGCGTTTTGTCCGTTTGTCATCCAAAATCGCCTTGATATAACCGTCAAATTCTAAGGC
>NZ_JAAELD010000271.1 GCF_024227015.1 Moraxella sp. | reverse complement strand
ATTTATCGAAGATTTAAGCTAAGTATTAATCTTCAACTTCACTTTTTAGGATTTCGCCAGTTTTGGCATCAACAGACACGTCATATTCAACGCCGCGATCCGCCAATACTTCTACATCAAAATGCGCGCCAAGACGATTGTCATGACCAAAGTCAACTTTCTTCACGCTCACACCTTTAACATGTGCCTGTGCGATCTCGCCTGCTTTGGCTTGGCTGATGTATTGGTCTTTGTTTTGTTCATAGATGCGCGCGTCATCGTCTGCCATGGCAGGCGCAGCGAACAGTGCTGCTGTAGTAGATAGCGCTAGCGCAGATAAAATACGTTTCATAACGTTCTCCTATTAGATCATGATTCTATTATAACTTAAAATTGGCAATTCAGTTGGTTTGATAAATCGAGGTTTTGTATTAAAAATATCAATCAAAAGGATATTTGATGATTCACAATATAATTTACCACATGAGCTTGTTTAATTTTTAAGCATATCTTAAATTTAACAAAATTAACTGACTTTGGGAAATAGGATTTGTTTAAGTTCTGTATCACTTTTATGCTGCAAATGATCGCGGCGCATGGCATAAAAAGCCACCCCCAAAACTACCCAAACTGCAAGGGCGTAACGCGATGGCGTGCTAAGTGCGCCCACTGAACCCGGCAGCAATAAAAGCAACAAAAAACCCACCGAAATTAGCATACCCAACAATCCAAATACCTGCTGGATTTGGCTTGGTGATTGGG
Organism: Moraxella sp.; assembly: GCF_024227015.1. GTDB lineage: Bacteria > Pseudomonadota > Gammaproteobacteria > Pseudomonadales > Moraxellaceae > Moraxella. The sequence continues at coordinate 7,746 of NZ_JAAELD010000271.1, read as the reverse complement.
CATGAATGCCGAACACCGACCCATCACGGCCCAATTTATAAGCGCAAGCACAGGTATAAAAAAACGTAATCGCAATGCCAACGCTCGTCATGTCCACAATCCACAACAGTGCCGCGCGCCCAAACCAAGGACTGATCAAGCACAATACCATGATGGCATAGAATGCTGTCGATGGCGTACCATGCTTAGGATTTAGCCTGCCAAATACCGGTGGTAACATCTGGCTACGGCTTAGCGTCAGTACGACACGGCTCGCCGCCACATAAAAGCCGTTCAAGCCCGTCAATACGCCCATGCTCACCGCCACCACCATGAGCGCAAGTCCAGACTTGCCCATCACCAATGAGATCGCTGCACCCGTCTCCCATGAGCTGCTGCCAAATGCCGCCATGTTATCCCCAAAGGCAAATGCCGCTGCCGTAATGACCGCAATGTACAAAAAGCTTGCGCTGATGATGCTTGCGATGAGCAGCTTCATGATCTTACTGGCGGAGAATCGAAACTCGCCTGCCAACTGTGGAATTCCATCAAACCCCACATACGCCCAAGGCGCAAACGCTACAATCGCACCCACCGCCGACCAAAATCCAACCTGTGCCGGTGGAGATAATGGCAATGATGAGCCTTGTGAGACAAAATGAGTACCCGTTCCGACCAACACCGTCGCCACCGCAATTAGCATGAGCATCACCGCCAAAAACTGCACGCGACCTGAAATGGCGGTATTCTTAGCATTCAAATAAGCAAAACCAATCAAAAACAACGACGATACCGCCACTTCAGGCGCATAAATCGTCCAGCCTGATATCTCATACAAAGCACCCTGCATCATGACCTCAGGGATGATTAGGCGAAGCACCAACGTGACTGCCGAGGCGTTCAGCGAGATGATGCCTGCATAACCCAACATCAGCGCCCACCCAGCGATGAACCCATGCGTCCGCCCAAACGTCGCCAGCGCGAAGGCAATCCCACCGCCCGTCACCGGCAAAGACTTGGTGGCATAGCCATAATTCACCGCGATAACGCCAATCAATAGCGTACCGATAATAAAACCCGTCACCACAGCCAACAGCCCCGATGAGGACAGCCACTCATAGGGCAGCACAAATGCACCCCAACCCACCGCTGAGCCCACCGCCATGGCATAGACCCAGCTAGCTTTAAATCCTTGTTTTGACTGACTAGATTCGCTCATTACCTGTCCTTAATAGATGGATTGCTGATCATGATGGTTGACATGTGCATACTGATCGACCCTCAAAGTTCATCACGCGGCATTGCTTGCGTAATAAGGCGCATCGCCATTTACCGTCGCTCGATGCATGATGCGATGTGCATCGCCATAATCGAACATCGCCTTATGCTGTGTGCAGCGATTGTCCCAAATTGCCACATCGCCCTCACGCCACTGCCAGCGCAGGTAAAACTCTTCTTTGACAGCATACTCTGTCAAAAAATCAAGCAGCGCCCTACTTTCATCCTCAGACAATCCCTCAATATGCGAGGTAAATCCTTCACTAACAAACAAAATCGGCTTACCCGTATCGGGATGCGTGCGCACCACAGGATGCGGCACAGTTGGGTTTTTACGGTAGATTTCTTCTAGGCGCGCCTTTTCTTCATCGCTCACTCCGCCGAAGCGCTCTTCTGGGAATGACAGGCGAATGTCATGTATGGCGGTCAAGCCTTGAATTTTTTGCTTGATGTCATCATCGAGCGCCTCGAAAGCTGCCGTACCACTTGCCCATAGAGTATCACCTCCTGACGGCGGGATTTTGACTGCGCGCAGTACACAGCCCAAGGGTGGCGTCTTACTAAAAGTCACATCGGTATGCCAAAGTTCGTTATCACGCAGGTCGGTTGCATGACTGTCTAGCACGATGACCTCAGGGATGTTCGGCACGGTCGGAAAGACAGGATGAATGTGCAAGCTGCCAAATGATCTGGCGAGCTTTACCTGAGCCTCAGTCTGCAAATCCTGATCACGAAAGAAAATCACCTGATGATCAAGCAGCGCCTGCTTAATCTTGGCCAATGTCTCTTCTGTTAGATTGTTTAGATCCACACCGCCAATGACGGCGCCGATGGTTGGTTTGATCGGAGTGATGGTTAAATTTGTCATGGCAATTTCCAATAAAATGGGTTGATTATCAACAAAAGTCACAGTGCCATTATGTTAATAATAAGCCTGCCAAATTTAAAACAACAAAACCGAATTAAGTAAGTAGCGATCAGCATAACGACCACCCAAAGGCGGCATAATCATTTAAAATGCTCATTGAACTCACACAAAATCACACACAAACACCACGCCAATTCCGCCAAAATTTGTCAAAAATTTAGCTGACGATGGGTGGGAATTTTGTTATACTAAATCAAAAGGGCATATCGCCCATCACAAGGAGAATGCGATGTATCAACACGTTTTATTGGTTACCGATCTACGAGATGACACGGATTTGGTCGCGGCGAAAGCAAAATGGATTTTGGATGCGTCACCTGCTGCTCAGCTGTCGGTACTGCACATTGTTGAAGAGACCATGTTGGGTTTTGGCTATGAGCTGATTCCTGCCTCCGCCCTACATGAACAGATTGACAATGAACGCTGCCAAGAAGCGCGCACCCGACTGGCAGAAGTCTTGGCGCGCAACAGCTTGCAAGCGCACAACGTCAAAATCAAAACCGCCATCTCAGGGCGTAAAGGCATCGTTGACTATTGCCAAAACAACGCCATCGACCTCGTGGTCATCGGCCGTCATAAGCGCACAGGCTTATCAGCATGGCTAGCAGGCGCGACCGCAGACAGCATCCTGCCTGATGTGGATGCCGACTTACTTGTGGTACAATTAGCCGTCGAATGATTTAGTTTAGAATGCAGCCAAGATTATCTTGGCTGTGTTTTTATGTTTATTGTTTTATATTTTAAATTGATAGGATTTTTATGTTTGATATCATCGCCATTGGTAACGCCCTAGTGGACACCGAATTTAAGGTGAGCGACGACGCATTGACCGCCACAGGCCTGACTCGTGGCAACATGACGCTGGCCGAAGAAGAAGGTCAGCGCGCGTTATTTGACACCCTAAAAGACCAAGGCGTAAACCCTGCCAAGCAAGCTGGCGGTGGTTCAGCAGCCAACAGCATGGTGGCTTTTGCTTCTTTGGGTGGTCGTGCGTTCTACAACTGTCGTGTGGGCGGCGATGACATGGGCGATTTTTATTTATCAGACCTAGAAGAATCAGGTGTTACGACCGACGCAGATGTCGCCATCGACCCAGATGGCACGACAGGCTCGTGTGCTGTTCTTGTCACCCCTGATGGCGAGCGCACCATGCAGACCCATCTAGGCACGAGCAGCCTAATTAATGGCAACAACATCAATTTTCATACTCTGGCAGGTGCAAAATGGCTCTACCTAGAAGGTTATCTTGCCATGTCACCCACCATCGCCCAAGGCATCAGCACTTTGCACGCCAAGGCAAAAGAAGAAGGCGTTAAAGTCGCGGTAAGCTTCGCCGACCCTGCGGTGGTAAAATTCGCCAAAGAAGGTCTAGATGCCATGCTGTCAGGCGGTGTGGATGCGATATTCTGCAACCTCGAAGAAGCCATGCTCTATACTGGCACAGATAGCCATGAATCAGCAGTGCGCGCACTTGGTGAATTTGCGACCTTGGTCGTGGTTACCAACAGCGACAAACCTGCACTCATCAAACAAGGCGACGAAATCATCAGCGTACCTTCAGCCGTCATCGATAACGCGCTGGACACGAACGGCGCAGGCGACAACTACGCTGGCGCATTCCTATACGCACACACTCAAGGTCATACCCTGTCTGAATGCGGCGCACTGGCAGCGGCTGTGGCAGGTCGTATCGTGACTCAGTTCGGTCCACGCCTAAGTGCATCAGACTACCAAGCCATTAAGGCGGATATCTTAGGCTGATGCACGAACACAAAAAAGACCTGATATTATTCAGGTCTTTTTTGTACATCCCATGCGATTATTTATAATATGCGTTTTGAGTTTGAGAATGGTCGGTCTCATCAACCACGTGCATGAGCTCTGGGATTTGTTGCTTTAACTGCACTTCAACGCCTTGACGCAGCGTAACATCAACTGCACTACAACCTTGGCAGCCGCCGCCGAATTTTAGTACCGCGGTCAGTCCCGCCTCATCTTCGATCAGATCTACAAGCTCGACCATACCGCCATGGCTGGCAAGATTTGGATTGATCTCAGATTGTAGGACATAATTGATGCGCTCTTCAACGCTGGCATCTGCACCCACTTGAGGCACCTTTGAATTAGGCGCGCGGAAAGTCAGCTGACCACCGAAGCGATCTTTATTATAATCAATCACTGCATCATGCAGATAAGGAATGCTCGGCGCATCGATGTGTGCGGTAAACGCTTCAAAAGGAATCTGCAAATCTGCCTCATCGATCTCATCAGGCTGGCAGTAGCTCATGCAGCATTCGGCGCGCGGCGTACCTGGGTATTCCACAAAGATACGCACGCCAATACCTTCTACCTCTTGCTTGGCTAATAAGTCAGCAAGGTAGGCTTGGGCGTTGGGTGTGATGATGATGTTGCTGGTCAATGGGGCGTTGTCTGTGTCACTCATGGCTGGCTCTTTTTGATTAAGTTATTGTAAAATATTAGAAAGTCATAAATCTTGACTAAATTAGTCGGTTTATTTGCTCTTTATATGGTAACATAGCACCATTTTATCAAGCCGATTAACAAAACTTTTTTAATTTTTCTAAGGATAATTATGACGTACGAATTTGATTATTTGGTATTTATTGGGCGTTTTCAGCCATTTCATGACGGGCATAAATTCGTCGTCACCGAAGCACTACAACGTGCCAAGAATGTCATCATGCTCATCGGCTCGGCCAACAGCCCACGCACCATCAAGAATCCATTTAGCTTCGATGAGCGCAAGCAGATGATTCTAGGCACATTTGATGACGTCGAATCAGCTCGCATTCATTGCCTACCCATTGATGACACGCTCTACAACGACCATCAATGGCTCTACAACATCCAAAGCGCCCTACACCATCAGACCCAAGGACAAGGTCGCATTGGCATCATCGGACACACCAAGGACGACAGCTCTTATTATTTGTCATTATTTCCCAATTGGTCAGCGATTGAGCTGCCAAGTTTTGAGAATCTGTCTGCCACCCCACTGCGTAAGGCGTATTTTGAACAAGGCATCATCGATGAGCGGATGCCTGATGCTTCGCAAAATTTCCTACAATCATTCATCAGTACGCCTGACTACATGAGGCTAAAGCAAGAATATCAGCACATTCAAGCCTTTAAAGCCGAGTGGAAAGACGCGCCTTATCCACCAATATTCTGCACCGCTGACGCACTTGTGGTACAGGCAGGTCACGTGCTAATGATCGAGCGCGGTGGCGAGTACGGTCGTGGACTGTGGGCGCTACCGGGTGGGTTCTTGGATAAAGATGAAAAATGGATAAACTGTGCCCTGCGTGAATTGCAAGAAGAGACTGGTCTTATCATCCATAAAGACCAAATCAAACTCCAAGAAATCTTCGATGCACCAGATCGCTCGCCGCGCGGTCGCACCATCACGAACGTGTTTTATGCTGAACTTACAGGCGATACCCTACCCGATGTCAAAGGAGGCGATGATGCCAGTCGTGCATTTTGGTTGCCATTGCGCGAGCTTGATGGCAAGCGGATGTTCGAGGATCATTATAGCATTATCATGAAGATGTTGGGGTTATGATATGAAAGACATGTTCGGGCGCAGACGTGATTATGCACTCGCACCCCTTTATTATATACAGGCACGTCGTGTCGCTAAACACGCTCTGAAATTACCAGAGCCTAATGGCACATGCCACATCATCATACCTAACGTACCCACTCTTGCCATTCTCGGGGATTCAGCGGCGGCAGGTGTTGGTGTTGATGGTCAAGAAGATGCACCACTAGGGCGAATTTTTCATCATCTTGGCGCTCAAGACATCGCAATTAGCTGCCATTTATACGCCACCAGTGGTCATACCAGCTTTGATCTATTGCAGCGCTTATATGCGATGCCAATCACACGCATCGATATCGCCATCATTAGCATCGGTGTTAATGATGTTGTCAAAGCAACGATGAATAAAGATTGGCAATACAACCTAAACCACATCATCACGCTATTAACACGAAAATTCCGAGCGTGCCACATTATCTTTTTAAGCTTACCACCCATGCATCTTGCGCCAAGCTTACCCATTCCTTTGAATGCCTTTATCGGTCGGCGCGCCCAAGCCTTGACACAATTATTAAAGAGTGTGTGCGATGCCCATGAACAAGCGCATTACGTTACGGATGAATTTAAAACCTTCAATCTAAGTCCGCATCATATGTTTGCCAAAGATGGCTTCCACCCAAGCAAGCAGACCTATGACATCTGGTCAAGAACGCTTGCTAATAAAGTTGCCGAGCTGTTGCCATTCATATGATACATAACACAAAAACGGATCGCGCTTGATCCGTTTTTGTGTTATTGTTTACAATTAAAAGACCATTTCTACACGTCCAAAGGCGGCAACATGATGATCGCGATCCTCGGCTTTGTTATTGTAGTAACTGACATCACCCTGCAAGAACAGCCATTCACGCCATACAGGCTCACGGTAGCTGACATAAGGTCCATAGATGTTTAGGTTAGCTTTCTTGTCTTCAATGTCGCCACCTGTATAGATGCCATAGCTGAACTCACGACGTCCGTGTTTGCCTTTCCAATAGTGCTGCTGATAAAAACTATTGCCCCAGTTTAGATCTTCGGTGTCTTGACTGGTGTAGTTTAGTTGGGTTCGGTTGGTGAGCGTGCGCGTGGCGGACTGCGGCTGACTAAATTCTAAGGTAGAAAGTGTGTAGTGTTCGCTTTTTGAGCCATAACGATATACCTGCTCAAAGCGCATGTCGACATTTTTTGGCAGCTCCCACTCTTTTTCGGCGCGCATCTTGATGAATACATCATCAGAACGAACACCCAGATCAACATCCGTCTCAACGCCTAGATCCTCTCGAAACTTTGACCAGCGCAGACCAAAGGATGAGTTCTGCTCACGCGCCTCGCGTCTGTCAAATCGGCGATCGGCATGTCTAACGACACGCGAGTCATTATGAATACCGCCGTCACGCTCAACATCCAAATCCTCATCACCAAATACCAAGCTTAGGCGATTTTCAAGCGTCGGCAGCTTCAATTTACCGCGCACACGTGGCTTGACCGTTGTACCATCATACTCATTCCAGTGCATATCCATCATCACCCGAAGCGAAGCGCGCGCAGGCTCATCACGATCAGTCACACCAAACCATTTATCCATCTTATGTGCGGTCTTATTCAGATAGTCCTTAGCATCATACCGCTTCTCATCAAACCAAGTTGTCTGGGCTGCATTACGCTCAACAGGCGGTGCACCCTCACCTACCAAACTCTCATCCACCACTTGAGCTGTGGCTATATCCGCCTGATCGGCCGCTTGACTTGGCTCATCTTGAGCATTGGCGGCAGCACCCATCATACAAAATCCTGCAACGATGGGCAGTTTTTTTATCATATCCATAATTTTCCCAAAATCTTACAATTGATATAAAATAATGTTTGTAGCATAATCAATTTTTACATAGATAGCAAAATAATTTTAAAATAAACACCTCATCGCGCGATGAGGTTTTTATTTTAAAATTATTTTGCT
>NZ_JAAELD010000270.1 GCF_024227015.1 Moraxella sp. | reverse complement strand
GATCTGATTCTACGTTTTTATAACGGCTATTGACACTGGTATTGACCTGTGGGCTCACCGACTTAGCATAGGGCTGGCTGGCAACGGCTTCGCTGTCTTCGATGGTGAGATTTTTTTGATGAAAGCGCCGTCTGGGATCGCCCCAACTGTAGCCGTCACGCACGGTGATGGTATTGGTGCCAAGAGAATTGATGTCTGATAAAATCTTGGCTTGTGTGCCTTGCCCAAGCCCTACGATAGACACCACCGAGGCAATACCGATGATGATGCCAAGCATGGTCAGCAGGGTGCGCATTTTGTGCGCTTTCATGGCATACAGAGACATCTTAAAGGCTTCATTTAAGCGATCGAGGATGCCTAAAAGAGCATTTTTGGATGGGGCGTGGTGTAGGCGTTCAGCTTGTGGATTATCGTTATTGGTGGTGCGGTTAAAAATAGGCTTATCATTAATGGGTTGGGCGTTATTGGTGTGATTGGTGGTGTGATTGTTTGTATAATAATCGGCAATGATTTGACCGTCTTTAAGCTCAATCACCCGTTCGGCTTGCGATGCCAATGCAGGATCGTGCGTCACCATGATGATGGTGTGCCCCTGTGTTTTTAAGCGATGCAAAATATTCATCACTTCTTTGCCCGAATGACTGTCTAGCGCCCCTGTTGGTTCGTCCGCTAAGATAATGTCACCGCCATTCATGAGGGCTCGGGCGATAGAGACGCGCTGCTGCTGTCCACCTGAAAGTTGGTTGGGGCGATTTTCGGTTTTGTCGCCTAAACCTAGCATGGTGAGCAGTTCGTTAGCGCGCTCTTTACGTGCGTTTGTTTGCATACCTGCATAGACGGCAGGTACGGTGACATTATCAAGGGCATTGATGTCGCCAAGCAGATGATATCTTTGAAAAATAAAGCCAAAATGCTCACGGCGTAGGCGAGCAAGTTCTTCTGAGTCCATGTCATTGACTGATTTACCAAAGACTTGATAATCGCCGTCTGTAGCCTTGTCCAGGCAGCCCAAGATATTCATCAAGGTGGATTTGCCACAGCCTGATTGTCCGATGATGGCGACCATTTCACCTTGATATAAGGTAAGGTCAATGCCTTGTAGCACACGTATATTGGTATCGCCTGCAGGAAATTCACGGGTGATACCACGGGTCTGTATTAGGACGGCTTTATTTGGTATGGGCTTATTATTATCACTCATCATCTGCCCTTACATTCTGATATGACGGGGTTTATTATCTGCCGCACCTTCGCTCACCACAATGGTATCACCTTGCTTTAATCCGCTTTTGATTTCGGCAGTGGCACGGTTATTGATACCCACCACCACTTCTACTTCATTGGCTTTGCCGTCGGCATCAACCACGCGTATATAATGCTTGCCATTTTTTTCATTAATAGATGCCGATGGTACGGTCAGTACGTTTTTGGCTTGAGCAATGATGATATTGACCTGTGTGGTCATGTCAAGGCGAAAGCGTCCTTCGTTATTATCTACATCCAAATAACCGATGTAATATACCGCTGACGTGGATGAGCTGCCTGAGCTGCTTTTTTCGCTGGCGGGCTCAATGCCGTCTAATACTGCATCAAATTTTTGGTCGGGTGCACCGATGATGTTAAATTTGGCAGGCAAACCTGCTTTGATGTTAATTACGTCTGCCTCGCTGATTTGTGCCTTGATACGCACACGGCTAAGGTCAGCCAAGGTGACGATGGTGGGGGCGGTCTGCATGGCATTCACCGTTTGTCCTTGCTTGGTAGTGACAGAGACTACTGTACCATTCATTGGGGCGGTGATGACGGTGCGTGATAGGGTGGTTTTGGCGGTATTGACGTCTGTTTGTGATTTTTGGACGCTTGCATTTTGGCTTTGGATGCTGGCCTTTGCATTATGAATGCCTGCTTGGGCGGTGCGAATGCTTGCCTGTGCAGCAACGACCGCAGCCCGAGCAACTTCTACCCCTGCGCGCGCATCATCATATTCTTGACGGCTGATGGCATTGATTTTGATGAGTTCATCCAGTCGAGCAAAGTTACGTTCGGCTTTGGCAAGTTCAGCTTGTCGCGTGGCAAGTGTGGCTTTGGCGCTGTCTAACTCGGCTTCTCGACTAGTAAGTTCTCCACGTGCACTTTGTAGGGCGGATTGGCTTTGGGTTAAGGTGGCTTCAGCATTGCTTAGG
>NZ_JAAELD010000269.1 GCF_024227015.1 Moraxella sp. | reverse complement strand
TCAAACTTGCTTAGCTTTTGCTTATACTCATCCAATGAAATACCCGCTTGGTCTATAAGCGTAATTGCCGCTGCATGATGATGTCCACTCACCTTCCAAATATGTAAATCCGTAACAAGGGCTACGGGCGCAAGCTCATCTTGGATTGCCTTTCGATATTTATCATCGATATTTTCATCAAGCAGAATCGGGCTTGTTTGCTTGAGTAAGTTCAATGTCCACTTACTGATCACTAATGCACCGACCATGCCCATCACCGCATCGAGCCAATTCCAACCATAGAACTTCCCTAGTACCAAGGCCACAATTGCCATCACGGAAGTCAGCGCATCTGCTAGCACGTGTAAGTAGGCTGCTCGCAAATTATGATCATGGTGATGTGTATGTCCATGATGGTGTGAGTGCTCGTGATGATGAGCATCATCATGGTCATGGTGGTGATGGTCACCTAGCAGCAACATACTGATGACGTTCACTGCCAAGCCAATACAAGCGACGATAATCGCTTCATTAAACTGAATCGACTGCGGATTAAGCAAGCGATGGACCGACTCAACCAACATTAATAACGCAACAATCCCAAGTGCAATGGCACTTGTGTAGCCACCAAGCACACTGACCTTTCCCGTACCAAACGAAAACCTATCATTACTCTGATGTTTTTTCGCATATCGGTAGGCAAACAAGGTAATGCAGAACGCTGCCGCATGTGTGCCCATATGCCAACCGTCTGCCAAAAGCGCCATAGAGCCATAGACCGTGCCCGCGACAATTTCGACTACCATCGTGGTCAGCGTAAGAAGCAGCACGTAAAACGTTCGCTTTTCACCTTGATGATTGTGGCTAGAAAAATGGTGATGATGAGTCAGTGTGTCATTAGCTATTTTCATTATATTGTTTGATTATCAAATTATTTGATTTAAATTTAGTTTGATCATCAAACAATGTCAATCTTCGATTGCAGCAATAACAGCTTCCTTGTTATCGTCAGGATTCAAATCGTGAGGATGCACGACATAGCGACATAATGATTCCAAAGCAGATGCCTTGAGTGATCATGGAGCTATGCTGATTTCTGGTGTATGGAAGAGAAAGG
>NZ_JAAELD010000268.1 GCF_024227015.1 Moraxella sp. | reverse complement strand
GAGTCCAACGCTTTAGCTTTGGTTATCAAGCGATTTTTTGAAAAAATCGGATTTCTCAGTTAGCTTTGATCATTTTGGAGTCCAACGCTTTAGCTTTGGAAACCTTTCAAAACAACTTGTAACTTTTCAGCATAACGATCTATATCTGCCTGTGTTCGCATTTCGGTGGCACAGACTAATAAACACTGACCTAATTCTGGATAAAACGGGGTAAGATCATATCCGCCAAAAATAAGATGCGTGGCTAATTCGCGCAAAACCTGATCAACGGGCTTTTCTAACTGTAGCACGGCTTCGTGAAAAAATGGTCCCTTAAACACGCGATTCACCCCCGCAATGTCAGTCAGTTTTTCAACCAAATCAGTCGTATTCGCATGACAAGTTAAAGCAACCTGTTCTAAGCCTTCTGCACCCAATAGGGCAGTATGAATTGTGGCAGCCGTTGCCATTAAACCTTGATTGGTACAAATATTAGAGGTTGCTTTGGAACGGCGAATATGCTGTTCACGCGCTTGTAGGGTTAAAGTATAACCAGTGTTTCCGTCCAAATCGACAGTGCGTCCAACAATGCGCCCTGGCATTTGTCGCACATAGCCTTTTTTAGAACAGAGCAAACCAAAATAGGGTCCTCCATAAGATAATGGAATGCCCAAAGGTTGCCCTTCACCACAAACAATATCTGCCCCTTTTGTACCCCAATCGCCGGGCGGCGATAGCACGGCAAGCGTCAGCGGATTGACTACACCGATGACTAATATGCCCTGAGCGTATGCCCAATCAGTCAATTCATCAACTGCTTCTAAGCAACCAAAAAAGTTAGGTTGGGGAATCACTAAAGCGGCACTCTCTATTTTTGCAAAATGGGCTAAACTATCAGGTGCAATAATACCCTCTTCAGCGTCATAAGGTATCTCAATTAATCTAATACCTTGATTTTTAACGAAATTTTTTACAACGCGCCGATAAATGGGATGTACTGTTGTCGGCATTAAAATATTTTTTGCCTTAGATTTAGTGAGACGCACTGCCATCAACACCGCTTCCGCCAAAGCTGACGCGCCATCATATAAGGAGGCATTTGAGGCTTCCATGCCAGTCAAATTAGCCATCATGGTTTGAAATTCATATAACAGTTGCAGCGTACCTTGACTGGCTTCAGCTTGATAGGGGGTGTAGGCGGAATAAAATTCGCCCCGCGTAGCGATTTCCCAGACGGCGGCGGGAATGTGATGTTCATAAGCACCTGCGCCGATAAAACAGATTGCCCCACTATCTTGATTTGCGCGTTGGCGCATTAACTGTCCAATTTCCATTTCAGTTAAGGCGGGCGGAATTTTTTCTAAGTAGCCACAACGTAAGGCGGCTGGAATTTCATCAAATAAATCTTCGATACTGCCGACACCGATAGTGGCAAGCATGGCAGTAATATCATCGGAGGTATGTGGAATGTAGGGCATAATGGTTAATGGTTAATGGTTAATGGTT
>NZ_JAAELD010000267.1 GCF_024227015.1 Moraxella sp. | reverse complement strand
TTCAGGTGGCCAATGGCGCGCAGATTGTTGATATTAACATGGGGTGCCCTGCCAAAAAAGTCTGCAAAAAATTGGCAGGCTCAGCATTATTACAAGACGAAAACCTAGTACGACAGTTATTAGAGACCGCCGTAGATGCTGTGGATGTGCCCGTCACCCTAAAAACCAGGCTGGGCTTCGCCAACGGTCAAGAAAATATCCTAAAAATCGCCGACATCGCCGAGAAAGCAGGCATTGCTGCCATTGCCATCCATGGGCGCACCAGAGAGGATTTTTATACGGGCGAGGCACGCTATGACCTTATCAAGCAAGTCAAACAACAAGTCAAAATCCCTGTCATCGTTAATGGCGACATCGACAGTCCACAAAAAGCCAAAGCCGTCTATGAACTAACAGGCGCGGACGCCATCATGATCGGACGCGCCGCTCAAGGCAAGCCGTGGATTTTTCGTGACATTCATCATTACCTACAAACAGGTGAACTTCTTGCGTCGCCTAGCATATCAGAGCTACGTGATATTGTACTTACTCACTTAGAAGAGCTGTATCAGTTCTATGGTGAATATTCAGGCTGCCGCATTGCTCGTAAGCACATCGCTTGGTACACAGGCGGTTTGCCTAACTCTAACGCCTTTCGTGAAGCGATGTACAGCAAAGACACCACCTTTGGGCAGTTTGCTGTTGTGGATGAATTTTTGCGCAGTCACGACATGGCTTAGTCAATCGAATGCATCTTAACTAGGAAAATGCAAATTTAAACCAAACATTCGTTTGAAATCAGATAAAAAATCATACCATCAAAATTATAGTGCGGTTAGCGCCAATCACAATTCATGCAACAGCCCAAGTCCTGTAGTACGGACGGTTGGCGTTTTGATGGCGATGTCTAGCGCGCTAGGTGTGGCATAAATCTGCACACTGTCTTTGGCTCGCGTGACAGCAGTATAGATCAGCTCTTTTGACAGCAGTCGGCTGTTAGAATCATCAAAGACCACCGCCACTGTATTAAACTCCGAACCTTGCGATTTATGTACAGTCATGGCATAGGCTGTTGTCACCGTCTCGCCGCCTAAAACACTCACGGAGACTCTTTTGAGTATCGCACCATCAAAATACACGAACAGCTCGCCATTTTCTTGGATGCATACACCAATATCACCATTGAACAACCCCAAATCATAGCGGTTGGTCTGCACCATCACCACTCGCCCATGATACCATGGCAGCGTCCATGTAGAGGCACGCAGCTCATCTCGATGCTTCTTGGCGATGTATTCATTGATCATCACATCGCCCGCTACCCCAACATGCGATGCCGTGAGAATACGATAGCGATTCAGCTCATCGATTAGCGCTTTGATTTGATTGCTTTTTTGCTCATCGCTGTATTGGTTAATTTGTCTTAATAGTGTTTTACTGCGCTCAAAATATGTGGAATAAGGCTCGATTAATCTTTCTAGAAAATCCTTATGACGCTGTAAATTCACCCATGATAAATTCACCTCACTCTCTATTAATACCTCAATCTGTGGCAAGGCGCTGCCCTCTGCATTAAAATCATTGATGAGCGTCGCCAATTTACCCACGCTCGATGTGGATGTGAAGCGTGTTGATTCTGATAAATGCACACGAGATTGTTGTAGTTTATCCACACGACAAAGGTCGGCAAGTACCGCCCCTGCTTCCACCGCTGACAACTGATGCGCATCCCCAAGCAGTATCAAT
>NZ_JAAELD010000266.1 GCF_024227015.1 Moraxella sp. | reverse complement strand
TCATTTAAGCATTATTTATACAAATGGGGTATTTTAAGGAAGTTCATCAAATTATTGCGGCGCATTCATTGTGGCAGGCGCGCGCTTTGGAATTAATTTAGCGGTGGGTAATTCATGAATTTATCGGATAGATTTGGTATAATAAGCGGATATTTTTTGTTAAAAGCGATGACCATGAGCGATTTATCCCACCGTTTTAGCCGCCTGTTTCGTACAGATGCGATCAGCCCACCTAAGAATGTCGAAGCGTTGGATTTGCCAAATGTGCCATTATATTTGGAAATTGGTGCTGGCAAAGGCAAGCATGCCTTATTATTCGCTAAGCAAAATCCTGATAAGCACTTGATCGCGATCGAGCGCACCAGCGAGAAATTTGAAGCTTTTGATAAGCTTGCCAAGGCGGAGAACCTGACCAATCTAAGCGCCATTCATGCTGATGCCATCGCTTACACCGCGCATCACATCGCCCCAAACTCGCTTGATGGTGCATTCATCCTATACCCCAATCCTGAGCCCGCCAATAAGAATCAACGTTGGCTGAACATGCCATTTTTTGAATTTTTGGTGTCGCGACTAAAACCAGGCGCCACCATCACGCTTGCCAGCAACCTCGGCGAGTACATCGATGAGGCGCAGCAGCTGCTTGATGAGGTATGGCTATTGCCTTATGAGCGATTTGAGATTGATGCAGAATCGGCTCGTACGCATTTTGAGATTAAGTATCTGGCGCGCGGAGAGAAGTGCCAAGAGCTCATCATCCTAAAGCCAAATTATTACCAAACTCGATTTGATCAGATTGATGACCCAAAAGAATAATTCTGTGCCAACTGTCGCCATCATCGGTGCGGGTGCATCGGGTTTAATGGCGGCTGAAGTGCTGTCAGCGCGTGGTGTTGAAGTTCATGTATTTGAGCAGATGCCCACTGCAGGGCGTAAAATCTTGATGGCGGGCAAGACAGGTCTGAACATCTCGCATAACGAGCCTTTGGATGATTTTGTGACGAGGTACACACCAAGCGATGTGATGGCGAAGTTTGTCCGAGAGTTTCATGCTGAGGACATACGCGCGTGGATGAATGGGCTTGGCATTGACAGCTATGTTGGCTCGAGCGGGCGCATATTTCCTGTGCAGATGAAGGCGTCTGATCTGTTGCGTGCGTGGCTATCTAGGCTGAGGGAGCAGGGCGTGCAATTTCATTATCTTCATGCCTGTGTGGGTGTGCAGGATAATTTGGTAGCTTTTATCAAAAAAGACAAACACGGAGATGAGCTTGAGCGCTTTGAGCGCCCATTTGATGCGATTGTCTTGGCGTGTGGCGGTGGATCTTATGCGCGTCTTGGTAGTGATGGTGCTTGGCGGGCTTGGTTTGGCGATGATGAATTAACGCCGCTGTATGCCAGCAATGTTGGTGTGGTGCGTTCGTGGTCGCCATTTATGAATGATGTCTTTGGACAAGCATTAAAACGCATCACCATCACGGTAGGCGACGAATCTGCTCATGGTGATGTGGTGATCAGCCATTATGGCATGGAGAGCGGACTGATTTATAAGTTAAATCGCGCCATGCGCGCCATCCTTAACGAATCAGGGCGTATTCGATTACAAATTGATCTGATGCCAGATAAGTCCATTGATGACATCACAAAAACACTCAACAAATCAAAAAAACAATCACTGAATAATATCCTACGAAAAGTAGGACTGGATGCCACAAAAATAGCGCTATTAAGAGAATGTACAAATAAGACCGACTGGTCGGATTTATCAAAAATGGCAGCCTTTGTTAAGAATTTGCCTGTTGATTTTGACGGGTTTCGACCGATGGATGAGGCGATCAGCACAGGCGGTGGCGTAAGGCTGTCCGCGGTGAATGATCAATTGCAATCACGCCGCAATCCACATCTATTCATCGCAGGCGAGATGCTAGACTGGGATGCGCCAACTGGCGGCTATCTGCTGACCGCCTGCCTTGCGATGGGGCGTGCAGTTGGTCAGAACGTTGCTAATTTTATCCAAAGCTCATGATCGTTAGGGTTGAGCTGCTATGATCGCTGAGATTGGCACACACATTAGTTAAATTTACCAGCAAAAACATCCATCACAGCTTTAAAATCTGCTACAATAGCAAGCAATTTTTATCATACTTTGGGGATTGTTATGACTCGTTTTGCTAATTTTTGTGCTGGTCCTGCATCGATGCCGACCGCCGTCCTAGAAAAAGCCCAAAATGAGATGCTTGATTGGCGTGGCACAGGCGCATCTGTTATGGAGATTAGCCATCGCAGTGCTGACTACATTGAGATCGCCAGTAAGGCGGAGGCTGACCTGCGTAAGCTGATGAACATCAGTGATGATTACGCGGTGCTATTTTTGCAAGGTGGTGCAGCATTGCAGTTCTCGGCGATTCCCTTGAATCTACTAAATGGCGGTACGGCCGACTACCTAAATACAGGTGCATGGTCAGAAAAAGCCTACAAAGAAGCTAAGCGTTATGAAAGCTTAGATCTGGGCAAGATTAACCTAGTCGCCACCGGTAACGGTGCTGATGTGCCAAGCCAAGACTCTTGGCAGCTGACTGATGGCGCGGCATATTTTCATTACTGCCCAAATGAGACCATCCATGGTGTGCAGATCTTTGAGACGCCAAAAGTCAATGCGCCCATCGTGGCTGACATGTCATCGTGCATCCTGTCTGAGCCGATCAATGTGAATGATTTTGGCATGATCTATGCAGGCGCACAAAAGAACATCGGACCTGCCGGATTGACTTTGGTCATTATCCGCAAGGACCTGCTAGAACAAGCGTCGCCTTGGTGTCCGAACATCATGAATTATAAGAATCAATTCGACAACGACAGTATGCTAAACACACCATCGACCTATGCATGGTATCTGTCAGGCTTGGTGTTCGAGTGGCTATTGGATAATGGCGGTGTTGAGGCGATTTCTAAGATTAACCGAGCCAAAGCACAGACGCTATACCGCGCGATCGATGAGAGTGATTTTTATCGCAATACGGTCAATCCAAAACACCGCTCTATCATGAATGTACCATTCCAGTTGGCGGACACCGAGTTGGATAAATTGTTCTTAGAAGAAAGTAAAAAAGCGGGCCTATTAAACTTAAAAGGTCACCGCGTCGTCGGTGGTATGCGAGCGAGTATCTATAACGCCATCACGCTTGAGCAAGTAGAATCTTTGGTTGATTTTATGAAAACATTCGAGCAAAAACACGGCTAATATGGCAATCATATGGACAAAAAACCACGGCAGGACGCAGGCTCTTGTGTGTGGTTTTTTATCTTAATGATGTGTCAATATAAAAAACAAGGATAAGATCATGCCAAACATTCATGCGCTAAAAGCTTTTAATGATAATTACATCTGGGTGCTGGGCAAGGGCGATCAAGCCATCATCATCGATGCAGGCGATGCAAAGCCGGTCTTGGATTATCTAGCAGATAATGCGCTAAATCCCATCGCCATGATCATCACACATCATCACGATGATCACACAGGCGGCGTGGCGAAAATCAAAAAACCTATCCTGATATGCAGATTATCGCCCACAGCGCTCATGGTGTCGATGCCACCCAATGTGTGGATGAGGGCGATGAGTTTGAATTGCTGGGTGTTGTATTTAAAGTATGGCGAACAGCAGGGCACACAGATACCCACCTATCCTATCTGTGTGACATGGGCGATGGACTGCACGTATTCTGCGGCGATACGCTCTTTAGCGGTGGCTGCGGGCGTGTGTTCACAGGAACGATGGGCGAACTTTTTGATAGTATGATGCGATTTAATGGTTTGGCGGATGACACGCTATTTTATCCTGCGCATGAATATACTTTATCTAACCTTAAATTTGGTCATACGGTTTGCGCCGATGATTTTAAAATGGCGATCGAAAATGCCATTACTGATACCAAAGCAAAGCTCTCTCGTGGCGAGATTTCATTACCAAGCACGCTGAGCAATGAAAGACAAATCAATGTGTTCTTGCAGGCGTATCATGAGCAGATGATTGATAATATCAGGGGTAAATACCCGCTTGGTGATGAGTCGCCACTAAGTGTATTCACCGCGCTGCGCGAACTAAAGAATAACTTCTAAGATTGTTATATTCATGAGTATTATTTCTTTGATGGCATTGGCACTTGGTATGTCGATGGATGCTTTTGCCACCGCCATCGCCAAGGGAGCAACCTATCAGAATCCCAGCCTTGTCAGAGCATTGAAGGCGGGCGTGTTGTTTGGGGCGATCGAAGGGGTTGCACCCATCGTTGGCTGGCTGCTTGGAGAGGCGGCACAAGGTTGGCTGTCTCATGTGGATCATTGGCTGGCTTTTGTGCTGCTTGGATTTTTGGCGATTAAATTCATGCGCGATGCACTCAAAGGCGATGTGCAGATTAAAGGTGATCAGCAAACCATGGCGAAAAGTGGCTTTGGACTCATGTTAATCACCGCAGTGGCAACGAGCATTGACTCATTGGTTGTGGGTGTGTCACTTGCTTTTTTGGAGGTGAATATTTGGCTGGCTGCGGTCTTGATTGGCTTGGCGACAATGATTATGGTCACGCTTGGGCTGTATCTGGGTAACCGACTTGGGCTTCGTTTTGGTAGGGTTGCCATGTTCGTTGGCGGGGTGGTATTACTCATGATTGGCACGACGATTCTAGTCAGTCATTTGATGAGTGCGAGCTGATGTGATTTGTCTAGATGAGTAGCATAGAAAAGTAGCATAGAAAAAACATCAAAAATATGCTATCATTAACTGTTATAATCATTCAAAGAACAACATGCGACACATCCCAAAAACCCCACAAGAAGCCCGCCACGCCCCAAGAAAACGCTTTGGGCAAAACTTCCTTCATGACACCAGTGTGATACGTCAGATCGTTGACAGTATTCGCTTATCACATGGCGATAACTTGCTTGAGATCGGGCCTGGGCTTGGTGCGCTGACTGAGCCGCTCTTGGCTGAAGTTGATGGCATGACTGTGGTGGAGCTTGACCGCGATTTGGCAAGTGCGTTAAAAATCAATATCGGTGCGAATAGCCATGAAGATTTTACCATCATCAATGATAACGCCATGCACGTCGATTATCGCGAGCTTGCGCAGAACGTGGGCAAGGGCGCATTTAGAGTCGTGGGTAATCTACCTTACAACATCTCAACACCCATTCTGTTTCGCCTGTTGGAATTCAGCGATGTCATCACTGACATGCACTTTATGCTACAAAAAGAAGTCGTTGATCGCATCACCGCCGAGCCGAACACTAAGGCATATGGGCGATTGTCGGTCATCATGCAGTACTACTGCATGGCGGATTATCTCTTGACAGTGCCAAAGGGCGCATTCAACCCGCCACCAAAAGTCACCTCCGCGGTGTTTCGCCTAACTCCATTCAAACAAAAACCCATCACTGCCCAAGATGAAGCGTTATTTGCGACCATCGTTCGCGAGACGTTCAACCATCGTCGCAAGACATTGCGCGCAATATTCAAGACGGTGAGTCTATTACCAAAACTAGAAGAACAGGACTTTGAGTCTGTCGGCATCAATCCACAGGCACGTCCGGAGTCGCTATCAGTGGCGGATTTTGTACGTCTGTCTGACCTAGCGGCTCAAAAGCAAGTCAATAAATAAAAACCTATGAAAGACCAACAACTTACCAATAGAACCTATCGCCATGAATATGTGATTGGCGATTTGCAGGGGTGTTTTTTTGCATTTAATCGTCTGCTTGAGATCTTAGATTTTGATGAGACACAAGACAAAATCTGGCTGGCAGGCGACATTGTAGCGCGCGGCGAAGACTCTTTGGCAACCTTACGAGAGGTTAAGAGACTGTCGGACATCGGCGCGCTCACCACTGTACTGGGCAATCACGACATCACGCTCATCGCGGTATGGCGTGGCATCATGCCGCCTAAGCCAAAGGATAAAACCTTGCCTATCTTTGCTGCACCAGATTGTGATGAGCTGTTAAATTGGCTACGTGAGCAGCCGTTGCTGGTGTTCCCTGATGATAAGACCGTGCTGACTCATGCAGGTATCCCACCCAATTGGTCAATCGATGATGCTGATCGCTATGCCAAAGAATTGCAAAAGGCATTAAGCGGCGATCTTGATGATCTGGACGAGTTGCTGCCAAAGCTATACAGTAAGAAATCTGAGGGTTGGTCAAATGAGCTACGCGGCGTCAAACGGATGCGTGCAATTGCCAACTACCTCACCAGAATGCGGCTGTGTGATGAGAATGGCGTCTTGGAATTTAGCTTTAAAGAAGGGCTCTTAGATGAGATGCCCAAAGGGTTCCGCCCTTGGTTCATGTGGGACGCAGCGCGAGAAAGACGCATTCTGTTTGGTCATTGGGCAGCATTAAAGGCTCAGATTGCCAGCGCAAATGTTCGTGCGCTAGATGGCGGCTGTGTGTGGGGTGGTGAGCTGGTGGCTTACCGTCTGAGCGATGGCGCAGTGATTCGATTTGGTGATGATTGAGCTAGTTTTACCAAACATAAAAGCCCTAACAGATGTTAGGGCTTTTATTATTTATTAGCAATTAGGCGTCTTTAAGTGCTTTGATTGCTTTGTTTAGGCGGCTCTTATGACGAGCAGCTTTATTCTTGTGGATGATGCCTTTGTCAGCCATACGGTCGATTACTGGAACAGCTTTTTTGTAAGCTTCAGTAGCTAATTCGTATGATTTTGCTTCGATGGCTGCATTTACGCGCTTGATGAAAGTACGTACCATAGAGCGTTGAGACGCTAGGTGTTGGCGACGTTTAGTGTTTTGACGAGCGCGTTTGCGAGCTTGTGCTGAGTTTGCCATGGTTTATCCTTGGATAAAAAATTGTTAATGTTAAATTCAAAAATGCTAAGCGAGATAATTCTGGCAGCCACCGAATTATCAATTTTGGTATTCATGACCAAAAATAGACACGTTGCCTAACATATAAAGCACCATTTTATCAAAATATCTAAAAATACTCAATAAAAATCGACACTTATCTGAGGATTGGCGTATTTTACGGTATTTTTGGGGTATTTGGCAAGTCCTTGACGTAACACAGTGAGAAATTTGAAGCAAAATTATGATAAAATAGCCCGATCTTAGAATGTTTTTTGATTTATGAAAAGAAAAGCAATTATCATCGGTGGTTCGGGGCGTGTAGGGCAGGCATTGGTGCGCGAGCTTTCTGCATTATATGACACGCTCATTATCATCACGCGCACACAGCCGCGCAGTATCAGCGAGAACATGCACGTGTATCATGTGAGTAACTTTGATGCGCTGGCAGATACCATTGCATCGATGCCAATCGGCGCTGATACGGATGCTTTTAGTTGTCTGGGCGCTGCCAAAAAAGACACCGCCAGCCAAGATGAATTTTATCAGGTTAATGTGCTGTTTAATATCGCCTTTGCCAAAGCTTGCCGTGATAAGGGTGTGGCTAGATTTTTTTATTTATCAAAAGCGGGCGTGGAGAGTGCAGGCAAAGACGCTGAGCTTATCGCTAAGGCAGATGTTGAGTATTACCTAAAAACCTTAAAATTCGATGATGTGACGGTGTTTAGATTGCATAAATTAAGCCCCGCCAAAGAGAAGCTTTCTATCAAAACAGCCGGCAAGCTGAGCCTTAATCTTGCCAAAAATACCATCGGCGCCATCCTACCTTTTGATAAAAAAGAAATGCTTACGCCAAAACGTGTGGCGGCTGCCATGTCGCTGGCGGCTTATCGGTTGAATCTACGTAGTAAATACCGCACGAATGAAGAGAATTTTCATGTGATTTCTCATGATGAGATGTGCGCCATGACCGAAAAACAAACACATCATTAAGTGTGGTTGGTATTGCTCCCGATTTTCCATCTTAATGCCCAAAAAAGCCCTGCTAATGCGGGGCTTTTTGTGTTATTTTTTATAGTTTTATGGTAAAATAGACGTTTGATTTTAAAGAGAAAAAAGGGTT
This sequence comes from Moraxella sp., assembly GCF_024227015.1. GTDB lineage: Bacteria > Pseudomonadota > Gammaproteobacteria > Pseudomonadales > Moraxellaceae > Moraxella. Next base: position 564 of record NZ_JAAELD010000266.1, on the reverse strand, counting down.
CTTTATGACCGATAGCGTAACCCCCGTTGGGATTGTTGATGAATTAAAGCAGTCCTACCTTGACTATGCGATGAGCGTCATCGTCTCTCGTGCCTTGCCTGATGTGCGAGATGGCTTAAAGCCTGTTCACCGCCGTGTGATGTACGCCATGCACGAGCTGTCCAACGATTATAACAAACCCTACAAAAAATCCGCCCGTGTCGTGGGCGATGTTATCGGTAAATATCACCCCCATGGCGACATTGCCGTGTATGATGCCATTGTGCGTCTTGCCCAGCCGTTTTCTATGCGGTATATGATGGTGGACGGACAAGGTAACTTCGGTTCGGTGGACGGCGACCCGCCTGCCGCCATGCGTTATACCGAAGTGCGTATGCAAAAGCTCACGCACCAAATGCTTGCCGACCTTGACAAAGACACGGTGGACTGGGAAGACAACTATGACGGCTCCGAAAAAATGCCGTCTGTGCTACCTGCCCGTGTGCCAAACCTGCTTGTCAATGGGGCGACAGGCATTGCGGTGGGTATGGCGACCAACATGGCACCACACAACTTGACCGAAGT
>NZ_JAAELD010000265.1 GCF_024227015.1 Moraxella sp. | reverse complement strand
CTGTTGAACGTATCAAACACGCAGGTTTGCGTGATAAAGTGATGAGCGCTGATCAAGCCGCCGAGTTTGTCCATGATAATATGCTGGTTGGTATCAGTGGCTTTACGGGTGCAGGCTATCCTAAAGCCCTACCTACCGCCATTGCTGAGCGTGCCAAAAAATTCCACGCAGACGGCAAGTCCTTTGGTATTCGTATGGTGACAGGTGCTTCTACCGCCCCTGAGTGTGATGGCGTACTTGCCGAAGCTGGCGCGGTGAAGTTCCGCAGCCCATTCCAGTCTGACCCGGGGATTCGTAACAGCATTAACGCAGGTGACATCGCTTATCAAGACATGCACCTATCGCACGTAGAACAGCAGATTCGCCAAGGCTTTTATGGCGATATGGAAGTTGCTATCATCGAAGCGTCAGGCATCACTGAAGACGGCAAAATCATCGGCTCAATGGGTATCGGTCATAATAACGAAATCCTAAAAGCCGCCAAAAAAGTCATCATCGAAATTAACGCCAAACAAAACCCACTGCTTGACGGTATGCATGACATCTACCAAGACATCGGCACACCGCCAAACCGCAAGCCGATTCCGCTTGTTGGTCCTTTTGATCGCATTGGTACGCCTTATCTTGAGTGTGACCTTGATAAGGTTGTGGCGATTGTACTGACAGACGCTTTTGATCGCAACTCTAAGTTTGCCGAGCCTGATGACACCTCAAAGCGTATCGCCGCACAAATCATTGATTTTCTAGATCATGAAGTCAAAGCAGGTCGCTTGCCTAAGAACCTACTACCACTTCAATCAGGCGTGGGTAACGTGGCTAATGCGGTGTTGGCTGGACTGCTAGACGCTCCCTTTGAAAACCTAACAGGCTATACCGAAGTGCTACAAGACGGTATGCTTGACCTAATCATCGCAGGTAAGATGAAGTCAGCGTCAGCCACCGCCTTGTCATTTAGTCCAGATGCATTAGAGCGTTTTAATGACAATATTGAATTCCTTCGTGATAAGATTGTCCTACGCCCCATGGAAATCACCAACAACCCCGAGCTGATTCGTCGCCTTGGCATCATCGGCATGAACGCCATGATCGAAGCGGACATTTATGGTAACGTCAACTCTACGCACATCATGGGCACTAAGATGATGAACGGCATCGGTGGCTCTGGTGACTTTACACGTAATGGCTTCTTCTCTATCTTTGTCAGCCCATCCACTGCCAAAAATGGGGCAATTTCTGCCATCGTACCTATGGTATCACACCACGACCACACCGAGCATGACGTGATGTTTATCGTCACCGAGCAAGGCATGGCTGATCTGCGTGGTAAGTCACCTAAAGAGCGTGCCAAGCTGATCATCGATAACTGTTCACACCCTGATTATCGTGATATGCTGCGTGATTATTATGCCCGTGCAGAAGCGGCAAGCCAAAAATCAGGCGTACACACCCCGCATCTACTGCTAGAAGCGCTATCATGGCATCAGCGTTTTATCGAAACAGGCGATATGCGCATCAAATAATTTGCTGCAAATGTCAAAAATACCGCTTCCATTGGGGGTGGTATTTTTTTGAT
>NZ_JAAELD010000264.1 GCF_024227015.1 Moraxella sp. | reverse complement strand
GAGATCTAAAACATTGGAAAATTTTGACAAAAAATGTCTGCCGGCTAAGGTGGCTACGCATTTAAACGTTTTAGCTGACGGCTCTTTTTCAAACCGTTGCGAAAATGTATTAGGCTTCGGTAATCCGGGCAGCGGCAAAACCCACCTGTTATGCGCCATCGGTCATCAGCTGATCGAACAGGGCCGACGGGTTCTGTTTATTGGCTGCAGCCAGCTGGTACAAGATCTGCAAATTGCCAAAAGGCATCTTGCGATGAGCAAATTGCTCAAAAAGCTCTCAGGCTATGATGCGATCATCGTCGATGACATTGGATACGTGCAACCAAGCCGTCAGCAGATGCAAGTGCTCTTTACATTGCTGGCCGATCGCTACGAACGTGGTAGTGTGATGATTACCAGTAATTTGCCTTTTTCTAAATGGGAGCAGATTTTTAAAGACCCGAAGGTCACCGCTGCTGCCATTGATCGGCTGGTGCATCACAGTGTGATTTTGGAACTCAACATTGAAAGTTACCGCATGCAAGTGGCCACGAAAAACAAGAGCAAAAAACCTGATGGCCCGGCAAAGGGCTCTATATGAGTTGATTTTGGGTAATGCTAACCTATGGGCCGCACAGAGATCGTTGAATTTAGGGCATTTGGCTAAGCCGTTTTTTGTGGCAAATCAAAGATAGGAGAAAAAATATGCAACAAACTGTTTACAATCCGCAAAAAGGCAGGCTGGAAACAATTAATATCGATTTTACGGATGAAAACACAACTTGGTTTGACGAATGCGAAGATAACCATGGCATCTTCTCGATAACCGATTTGCAGGGAGGTATCCTAATCGAAGAAGCAGATTACACCTACCCACTTTACGTTTACGATATATCCAGAGCGGATATTGGCCATGACCACGGCAAAGCAAGAGAATTACATAGACAATACATAGATAAGTAAAGGCGATGGTTATCGGCAAGCGTCACCCAGGTGAAACTCCGTTCGCCCTTTGGGTACCCTCCGTTTCACCTGGTATAAAAAACGAGGAAGGAGGTGTTGGATTTACAAAAGACGTACACGGAGACTCAGGAAACAATATAGTAAGCCCACAGGCAGGCAAACGCCG
>NZ_JAAELD010000263.1 GCF_024227015.1 Moraxella sp. | reverse complement strand
TTTTCTTATTTTTAGTCTTTGTTTGCCTTTGGCTGCCCATGCCAATCAAAGTGCACAAGTCAGCACGACCAACATCATTTTGCTTGTGTTTTTTATTTCCTTATCTTTGGTCGTGTCATTCATTTGCTCAATATCAGAAGCCACGCTTTTGACGATGACGCCATCTTATGTCGATACCCTGCAAGAAGAAGACCCAAAAGCCGCAGCGCTCTTGGAAGATGTTAAGGTTAATAACATCGAAAAATCCATTTCGTCCATCCTTACTTTAAATACGATCGCACACACGCTAGGTTCACTTGGTGCTGGTGCGCAGGCGACGATTGTCTTTGGTGATGTGTGGTTTGGCGTGTTCAGTGCAGTAATGACGATTGCGATTTTGATTGGTACAGAGATCATCCCAAAGACGCTAGGCACGACTTACTGGCGACGTTTTGCTATTCCGGTGGCGTATTATGTGCGTGCGATTAATTTTGTGTTAATGCCGATCGTGTGGTTCGCTGAGAAAATCTCTCGGTTGGTAACGCGTGGTAATACAGAATCGACTTTTAGCCGACATGAGTTTATTGCGCTTGCCAATCAGGGCGAGAGCTTGGGGCAGATGAGTGAGCTTGAGACGCGTATTATTAAGAACTCTTTGGCGCTTAGCATGATTAATGTCGAAGACATTGTGACGCCACGTTCTGTGATCATGGCGTTCGATGAGACGATGACGGTGGGTGATATTTTTGCCAATCATCCTAAGCTACCGTTTTCTCGTTTTCCGATTTTTAGTGAGGATTTGGACAATACTACAGGTTTTATTCTAAAGTCTGACCTGCTCATCGCCAAGGCTAACCAAGAAAATCACACGCCGATCAAGCATTTCAAGCGTGATATTAATTTTGTGTTTGCTAAAATGAAGCTGTTTGATCTGCTTGATCTTATGCTAAAAGAACGTGTTCATATCGCGTTGGCTGTGGGTGAATTTGGCGAGGTCAAAGGTCTGGTAAGCCTTGAAGATGTGCTAGAGACGCTATTGGGTCTTGAGATCGTTGATGAATTCGACCGCGTGGATGACATGCAGGCATTGGCACGTCAATTAATGGATCGCCGCATGAATCGCATCGGGGCCAAGCTTGAAGAAGTTGAATCATTGGATGATGATAAATAGAGCAGCACACATTAAGCTCTTAAAACTGCAACAAGTTGTTACAATTAGCCATGATTGATTAAAGCTAATTTGCTATCTTGACCTTATCTCGTCACACCGACGATAATAATTCATCTACATGAGGTGCAACATGAGAATCAAGAACAATAAAAAAACTTACCTAAAAACAGGCATGAAAATCGGCGCAATCGCCACTGCGATCGCAGCGATGACGAAGCTATCGATGAATAAAGTTAGCCGTTCTATGGGTCTTGGCTTGGTGGCAGCATTGGGCGCGGCGACATTAATCAGTGCGCCAGCCCATGCGATCAGCGAAGCATCTGTTCAGGCTTATGCGGCTGCCATGAATCAAGCAGCGAACAGCCAAAACATCGGTCAAATCTCACGCCTTATCTCTGATGAAGTCATCATCTCATTGACTCGTAACGGCAAAACCGCCAATCTAGATAAGAACGGCTATCTACAGCTTCTCCAAAAAAGCTGGGCTAAATCAACCAATTACCGCTATAACATCCGCATCAGCGACGTGGTCATCGCCGGCAACCAAGCCCGAGCTCAGGTAGTCACTACAGAAACATGGATAGAAAATGGCAAGCCCGTTAAGCTCATCACGACATCGCGAGCGACACTGTCAGAATCTGGCTCTAATGCGGTGCTACTTCGTTCGGTGTCGCAGGTAACGATTAATTGATTTTTTGCGTTGTGACTTAATGGCGCTACCGCTCAAAAGTTAGTTATTTTTTCAGATACTTTACCGTCAGTTGTGTTTTGTAAAATAAGCAGGGCTGACGGTATTTTTGTGGTAAATTTTTTATTTGATGGTTGATAATGCACAAAAAATCAGGCATTATTAAGCAGTTATTTTTACATTGTAAGGTTTGATGTTTGCTTTGATTGTACCAAGTGAAAATCTGCCGATATTTAAGACGCCTAAGTACTGATTGATGTTGTGCTTGGGTGGATAAATTATTTGTAAAATATGGAATTTTATTCATTTTTATGTTTAGGTAATTAAGGCTTATCGCATATGTCACATTCATCGTCCACCAACGGCCATCCAGACCACACAAAAAACCAAAAAAACTCACGCACAGTGGGGCTGATGAAGCCATTGACGCTTGCTGTGTCGGCGTATTTTTTGGCAGCGTGTAGTAGCACAGGCACTACCACGCCAACCGGCACTATTGCGCGCACAACACCAACGCCAGCCGCCCAAAGCCAATCAAGCGGCTATAGTGGCGTGTTGGATGAGGCGATGCTTGATGAATTGGAAGATTTATTACAAGCCACCGACATGAGCATGGTGCAAGGCGACGCATTAACGGTTCAACGCTACGGCAACTTGTGGGATCGTGTACGCCGTGGCTACAAGATGGGCGATACCTATAACGCGCGCATTGAAGCTCAAAAGTCGTGGTTCTATAGCCGCCAAAGCTACCTTGATCGCCTGACCGCCCGTGCATCACGTTATCTACATCATACAGTAACAGAAGCAGAGCGCCGTGGCATCCCAACGGAGCTAGCGCTACTGCCAATCATTGAAAGCTCGTACGACCCATCTGCCACGTCTAATGCGGCAGCGGCAGGTCTGTGGCAGTTTATCCCAAGCACAGGTCGTATTTATGGTCTAAATCAAAGCTCAAGCTACGATGGTCGCCGTGATGTGATCGAATCGACTCGCGCTGCCTATGATTTCTTGACCAGTCTGTATAACCAGTTTGGTTCTTGGGAGCTTGCCTTGGCGGCCTACAACGCAGGTCCTGGCAGAGTATCTCGTGCGATCCGCGCTAACGAAGCAGCGGGCTTGCCGACTGATTATTGGTCATTGAATCTACCGACAGAGACGATGAACTATGTGCCGCGCTTTATCGCGGTGTCGCAGATTGTCGCATCGCCATCTAGCTATGGCGTAAACTTACCAGCCATCGCCAACCATTCGCATTTTAGAACTGTACCGGTGAACTATGGTGTTAGCTTACAAGAGATCGCCAACATCACAGGTGTGCCTTTTGATGAATTGCGTCTACTGAACCCAGCATTAACGAATTTCACGGTTGATAGTGCAGGTCCAAATCGTATCGTGATTCCTGATAGCCTAAACAGCAGCGTTGATGACCAGCTGTCTGCATTGACTGGCTTTGGCTATGGCGGTTCGTATTCAGCCACAGCGCCTGCACAGACGACGCAGTACGTCCTGCCAAATAAAGGCGCTGCTGCCAACTCAACATCTCAGCAAGAGCTGATGCAGTCTAATACCTTGCCGACCACCATCGCGCAAGTGACTGCCAATAACACCATCGTTCAAGAGCCGCCATTGACTCAGGAAGAGCGAGACTTTATCGCCGCACAGATTCAAGCGACGACACCTGAAGCAGTACAAGCAGTAAACCCTAATGACGGTAATATCCAGCTAGACGCATTACAGACAGCTCAGTCTGTGTTAGAGGCGCGTGGTCAGTCCAAGTCGCTAAGCTACTCAGCGCCTGCCACGACTGTTGCAGTCGCACCACAGCCACAGCCTGTTGTATCCGAGCCCGAGCCTGTCATTGAGCCAAGTTATACACCGCCACCTGCGACAGCTCCGCAGCAGCCGCGTCCGCAGACGAATGCCAATACCTCTCGACCTGTAGAGCGCAAGCCTGCAGCACGTCCTGAGAGTTATACGGTGCGTTCTGGTGATACTTTAACAGGTATCGCTGCAGCGAATAACCTGACAGTAAGCCAATTGGCAAGCTATAACAACATCAGCACCAACACCTATGTTCAACGCGGACAGAAATTGTGGCTGGTGCCAGGCAAGGTCAAACCAGCACCTAAGCCAACACAAACAGCCACCGATACAGCCGCTAAGACCAATAACGCTGCCAACAACACCAAGACAGCAACACACCGCGTACAAGCAGGTGAGAGCTTAACTTCTATCGCACGTAAACACGACATCAGTGTGCATCAGCTGGCTGAGCTTAACAGTCTGTCGCCAACTGATGGTCTGCTAATTGGTCAGCAGATCAAAGTACCTGCTGCAAAAGTAACAAATGCCGCGCCTGCCGCCAATACAGCAACGAAGCCTGCCAGTCAGCGTGCAAGTTCTCAGACGGGTACTTACACTGTTAAGCCTGGCGATACGCTAACAGGCATTGCCAATAGCTTGGGCGTGTCTAATGCGGACATCGCAGCGTTGAATAACTTCCAGCCAAATGCCGGCATGATTGCAGGTCAGGTTATTAAGGTGCCAGTATCAAAGGAAACTGTCGCTCGCAAGCTAAATAACCAACCGATCAAATACACCGTAAAATCTGGCGATAGCCTGACATCGGTGGCAGCACGTCATGGCATCACCATTAAGGAATTGGCTGATGCGAATAACCTAAATACCAATTCAAACCTGCTATTAGGTACGACCATCACCATTCCTGCTGCAGGTTCTGCTAAGTCTGCCGCTATTGCCACACCTGCTCACAGCCAAAGCGCAAACACTCAAGCGGCGCCATCACAAGCAGCGCCTGCAGGTAACACCATCGCCAATACTGAAAATTACACCGTTCAATCTGGTGAACATTTAACAGGATTGGCGACTAGATTTGGTGTGTCTGTCAATGATTTGGCGAAGACAAATAATCTTGCCACTAATGCTCAGTTGCGCCGCGGTCAAGTTATTAAGGTGCCAAAGCTTACCACAACCTATAAGGTAAAATCGGGCGATAATCTGATCTCGCTAGCACGTCGCTACGGCATCAGCACTGAAGAGCTTGCAAAGATGAATAATCTTGAGAATAACGCAAGTCTTCGTATCGGTCAAACCCTAACTGTACCGAACAAATAAACCAAACAAAAACCGCACATAGAGTGCGGTTTTTTATTACTTAAATAAATGCTATATGCTAGAGCCTAAAGTCTTGTTTATTTACAGCCTAATATCATGCAGGATTGTCAATATCTACAAATACCACTTCCACGCCCATCTCCTTAGCGACGACCTCGCCAAGCGCACGAATGCCATCGCGTTCGGTGGCATGATGCCCCGCAGCAAAATAATCTATGCCTAGCTCACGCGCACTATGTGTCGTGCGCTCGGAGATCTCCCCTGAGATGAACGCATCGCAGCCCATCTTGGCGGCTTGTTCAATCATGTCCTGAGCGCCACCTGTACATAGTGCGATCTTGGTGAGGTGGGATTTACCACTTACGATATGTAGTGGGGTGCGACCCAGTTTGGCAGTGATTTTGTCAGTAAAATCAGCAGGAGTAATCGGCTCGCATGTAGCGATATTGCCAATCGGATGCTTCTCATAAGGATATAATGCGCCAGTTACCTCAAGGTCAAGCGCCTTGGCAAGTAGGGCATTATTACCGATAATAGGATGGGCATCTAAGGGTAAATGATATGCGATGAGCGATATCCCATGCTGCATCAATGTGCGCACACGACGACCTTTCATGCCAACCAAAGGCGCGGGTTCACCTTTCCAAAAATAGCCATGATGTACCAAAATCGCTTGTGCATCTTCACGGATGGCTTCATCAATGAGTGCTTGACAGGCGGTCGTTCCAGTGATGACCTTGGTGATGGGCATGTCGGCATCGACTTGTAGTCCGTTGGGGCAGTAGTCGTTAAATTCATCCGCGCTTAGGTATTCATCACAAAAGGCACTCAGAGCGGTAGCGGTAATGGCGGTCATAATAATTCTACAATAATAAAATAAATTATTTTAACGATTTTTTGTTTATTGTGCAAATGCTGGGTGTTTGTGGTGATTTATAAAATTGCAGCCTCACTCGGTGATTGATCGTATAATTGAGTAATAATTTTATTTAAATTCACTTTATCTTCGCAAAATTATCCCAATATTTACCCATTATAATACCGAAGATTTATTTTAAATAAGGATACTAAATGAACCATCCGCAGCATTCACCACGCCTTGAGAGAGGTGCAAGTATTTGGCTGATTTTACCATGGCTGATCGCATTAGTGCTGGCAGCTGTTTTGTATTGGGCGTTTTTTATGCGCACGCCTCAGCAGGCAATAGCGCAGCCGACACCCGAGAATCAAGCTTGGACACCCGTAACGGCTGAACCTGCCCAAAGTTCCAACGCAGCGCCTGCCATCAGCTCATATAAAGATGCAGTCGATCGCGCCGCCAAGTCAGTGGTTAATATCTATACAACTCAGACCATTCGTCACCCTTATATGAACGATCCGGCTTTTAGAGAGTTTTTTGAGCAGTATTATGGCGCGCAGATGCAGCAGGGCGCAAGCTTAGGCTCGGGGGTGATTGTCTCAAAAGATGGCTACATCGTCACCAACGCGCATGTCGTCAGTCAGGCAGATGACATCATCGTCGCGCTAAACGACGGCCGAAAAACGCGCGCGAAAGTCATTGGTAGCGATGCAGACAGCGATCTGGCCGTGATTAAAGTGGCGCTTGATGATCTAGAGCCACTGGCGTTTCGCAGTTCACCCATCAGTGTTGGTGATGTGACACTTGCCATTGGCAATCCTTTTGGTGTTGGCCAGACAGTTACTCAGGGCATCATCTCAGCGACAGGGCGTACAGGGCTTGGTATTAGTAGCTTTGAGGATTTTATTCAGACGGATGCAGCGATTAATCCGGGTAATTCAGGTGGGGCGCTTGTCGATTCCGAAGGTGCGCTTGTTGGGATTAATACGGTTATCTATTCGCGCTCAGGTGGTTCGATGGGCATTGGCTTTGCCATTCCGACAAGCATCATTGAACAAGTCATGAACGCACTCATCACCAATGGCAAAGTCAGCCGTGGTTGGCTTGGTGTTGGTATTGCTCAGAATCAAACTAACCCGATCAGCCTAGAGTCTAGCCAGGGCGTCTTGGTGGCGCAAGTCTGGGAAGGTACGCCCGCTTATGCCGCAGGACTACAGGCAGGCGACGTCATCGTGGAGTTAGATGGTGTTGCGATTAAGGATGCCAATACTTTATCAGGTGTGGTGTCTCGGCATACACCCAATACCACACTAACAGCCAAAATCATCCGTAATACAAAGCCCATGACACTTCAAATCACACTTGGCGAACGCCCCAATCTAGACAGATAACCCAAAAATAAACCTGCCACTTGAGCAGGTTTATTATTTGTAAGATTAATCAACCGATGATCTTAAAAGACTGCAATAAGAACAGCAGGGTGAATGCCGACAAGAATGCGATACCTGCGATGGCGTACCACTTCATCACTGGCGTGAGTTTGTTTTCGCTCTTGATGAGTGAGTAGTTTAGGTAGCCAAAAATGGGCGCGGTAACAAAAGCGCTGATCATGGCGAATTTTAATAATGCGGCCAATTGACCCATAAAGAAGGCAATCAATACATAACCTGCGATTGCGGTGAATGTTGTCCATAGTTTGACATATTTTTCAGACAACAGGGTGTCGCCTGACTTAATCAGCGATAGACTCTCTGCGTTGGTACGTCCATAGCCGTCGATACACGTGATCACCGTGCCGAACATGCATAAAAATGCAATGAAGGTAACCAGCAATCTTGACCATTCTCCGATGGTCTGTGTGTACATCTCGATCAGCTGACCAACATAAGCGCCGCCTTGCATGGCAATCTCTTCGCCCGAGCCGTACTGTACGAATACGCCAAGCGCCAAGAAAAATAGTGCCAGAATCGAAGATGTCATATAGCCCACGTTAAAGTCAACCATGCCTTGATAACGGCTGGTGTGATCGGTGCGGATTTTCTTGGATGTCCAGACCGATGTGATGACTGAGAACTCTAGTGGCGCTGGCATCCAGCCCATGAGTGCAATGATAAAGCCAAGTGCTGCTAGATTCCACGGCGATGCCTCAATAAAATCAGGCTGCATCACAGGAGGCTTGCCCACGGCAACCGCGACTGCAGCGATGGTTGCGATGGTCAGCGCCATGATGATCCACTTAGTGATGTTGTCAAGTGCCTTATAGTGACCAGCCACCAACAGCACCCATGATGAAATCATAACCGCCGCCGCAAGTGGTAACGTGCCAAGCTCGAACGGTAACAAATGACCCAAAATCACAGCACACAGCAGGGCGACGGCACCCGTACTGATGATGCCTGACAAGATGCACAGAATAAAGAAAATCCACAAGTAAACGCGTGATTTTTTGGCATAGCCGACAACTAGACTGTCGCCTGTACTGTAAGCGTATTCGGTACCAAAGCGATAAAATGGGTACTTAAATACGTTCGCCAAAATAATCATGATGGCAAGCTGCCAACCATAAAGTGCACCAGCTTGCGTTGATGAAATCAAATGCGAACCACCGATTGCTGCTGATGCCATCAAAATACCAGGCCCGAACGCACGCCAGTTTAGTTCCTTGCTCGTGCCTACTTGGGATAAATCTCTCATAATCCACCAAATTCCAAAAAATAAAAACAACATACTAAAACAAAAGCGCAA
>NZ_JAAELD010000262.1 GCF_024227015.1 Moraxella sp. | reverse complement strand
TGGGGTGCGGTTCAACAAAGGGGTGTTTACTATAAATGTTCAAAAAACTCTCTCACGGAGATACGCTCTCAGCATGGCTAAATGTCGGCATCTCAATGACGGGATTTGTCGCATGATGGAATAGAGCCTTTTCTAATTCAGGTAAGGCACTTTGCATCATCGCACCCACCACCATCTGCGGCTCTGATGACTCAAACCCCATGAGCGCTTCACGCTCACTAACACGGCGACGCGCTTGGTTAAACGCGCCTGTTAGCGTGGTCTGCTCGCGCATGCTCTCAGAAAAGAACGCACGACCAAAATAAGTCATGTCCGCATCATTGCTACAACCAAAAGACGCTCTATCGGCACGGCTTGCGGTGATGATGACCGTGGTCGGACTTGATAAAGCCTGAATAAATGCGCCTGAATAGCACGACGACACCACAATGACTCGCCAGCGAATGCCTGACGCATCCAATGCCCCACGCAGCCACACAGGGTCGATCGGATCGAGCGTCAATGGCGGATTGGTCATGACCAGGTCACCTAAGATGCTGCCCGACTCATCGACCGCCCCGTGAGAACTTAGCGTTAAGAACAGCACATCTTCATCCACATCCATGCGATTGCCGACTGCTTTTAGCGTCTCGGCCAAGCTCGTGCGACTGGCGATTGGATATTCATCCCAAGTGTGTAAATTATTAATGAGCGATACCGAGCGATCTTTTGCACCGAATCTGGCATCGAACAGCTGCTCCGCTTGCTCGATTTCGCTAGCGAAGACATTTTGCTCAGCATAGCCTGCCACACCCACAAAATACCATTCGTGCTTGCCTTTGGTGCTCTTAGCAACACCATCCAAGCTTTGCCCCAATAATGCCGACTGCTCATAGAACTGGCGCTCAGACAACGTGGGTGCGACATTATTTACCTTAAAGATTGGCTGGTCGGCGACGTTTCTTTGCCACACGACAAGCAGCAAAACCGCACCGCCAATCATCAAAAGACGCTCCCACCACGGCCAATGCAGCCTCTTGGCAAAAATCCACAACAAAGATGCTGTCTGCCACACAAATAAAAACGTAAACAGGCTGGGCAAGATGCCATACAAAAACGACGGCAGCCACCCCTTGATGTCCAGATACTGAATGCCGCTTTGGATAAGCACCAACATCGTATCAGCGGCAAGCCATAAAATCACAGGCACAAAGAGCAGCGAATAATTCATCGTACGCTTCGCCAAGATGATACCCGCCACCAAAATAATCACCGGCCAAATCAAATAACTGATCAGCCCCTGCTCATTAAAATAGCTGCCACCCTGCGCTGACAAATAAGCAAATAAAATATTCGCGCCAAGCGCCGCCAATAAAAAAACCACAAACTGCCCAAAGGTTGGCTTAACAGATGTGAAAGCACGGGCATTACCGCCCAGCATTTGCAAGGCGGCTTTGATATTTGCAATGAAATTGGCAGAGAATCTAGGCAAGGATTCGATCTTTAGCGATGATAATGGCAAAGTGAGCTCTTTTTGTTGTTATGCTGTGAACAGTTATTTTCTCAAAATAGTACTCATCGCGCAAGATAAATTTATCAGTCACTGTTCTATATCAATACCAATTCAACATGAGATGATTTCATAAATGCAATCAATAAATGCGATAAGAACGACAAATAAAATCCGTGATGATGCAATAGAACACACAATAGGCACATTGGTGTACAAGCTCAATACGCCAATTTCAATGATGTAGATGGAATTATATTAGCCGTCAGCACTGGTGAAGTTTAAGGTCTGCATGTCCCATCTTGGCACGCATGTCACAGCCAGATCGTCACTCTGACCCGCCTGCAATCGACAAAATCCCGCATAAGCGATCATCGCACCATTATCCGTACACAGCTCTTTTGGGGCGTAGTGTACTTTGGCGTTTAGCTTGGCAAGTTCACGTTCTAAACTCTCTCTAAGTTCAGTGTTGGCAGATACGCCACCTGCGATGACGAGGCGCTTAAGGCCTGTTTGCTTAAGCGCACGAACGCATTTTTTGACCAAAGTATCCACGACCGCATGCTGAAAACTCGCTGCGATGTTGGCGCGAACCACTGGATCTGAGTCAGAATTCGGCGTGTCTTTGATGAGATTATGCACGGCCGTCTTCATGCCACTAAACGAAAAATCAAGCCCTTTGTGTAGCATTGGGCGTGGTAGTTCGTAGGCGTTCTTATCACCACTCTCGGCCAGACGCGCGACGTTCGGCCCACCTGGATAAGGCAGATTTAGCATCTTGGCAGCTTTATCGAAGCACTCACCTGCCGCATCATCGATGGACTCGCCTAGGATTTCATATTGTCCAACACCATCGGCACGCACCAACATCGTATGTCCGCCCGACACAAGCAGGCACACGAAAGGAAATGCCACATCATCGCCCAATAACGGCGCAAGCAGATGCCCTTCCATGTGATGCACACCGATAGCAGGCACGCCAAGCCCATAAGCCAGAGTGCGACCAAACAGCGCTCCCGTCATCAGCGCACCAATTAGCCCCGGTCCTTTGGTATAAGCCACCGCATCAATGTCAGATTTATCAATACCCGCCTCGTGCAGCAGCTCGTTCAACAACGGGACAAGCTTGCGGATATGATCTCGGCTGGCAAGCTCAGGCACAACCCCGCCATACGTGGCGTGCAGCTCGATTTGACTGTATAGCACCTGGGCAAGCACCCCGCCACGTCCGTCATTCATCTGGCTGTCATAGATAGCAAGTCCTGTCTCATCACAGGAAGTCTCTAAACCCAATACTTTCATATGTCTCTTTATTTTTACAATTTTGATTATTATAGCATTTTTCTGGGTGATTTTTGATAACATCAAAATAAAACAAAACCGCCCAAAAGGCGGCTTATTTATCAAAAAGAGCTATTGGCAAACAGCACGAACGATATCTTCTGTCATCGGTGTCTCACCCCAATTCGGTGAGTGACTAAAGTCCGATTGTAATTTATTTTGGCAATCTACCAAGATGGGTGCGTGATGCGCCGCCATCCGCCGTTCAAAAAAATACAGATTCGCACGCTTGATGTTGCCAGCTTCGGCGTTATCACTAGGCTCAACTGCAACGAAGTGCAAGATTGGCGCACGAAAATACGACCAAGGCTTATAGAATGCAGGATCGGCATGAGTTGCTACCACACTCACACCATCAGGCAGGCGGCTCTTAGTGTGTTCAAACCAAGTATATTCGCTATAAATCTGAAATCCAAGCATGCCAAGTCCAGCCGCAGCAGGTACGATCCAACGTGGCAGCTTCTTAAATAACAGCCTAAATGACAGCGCAACCCCTGCTGCCATGAATCCCGCCAAAATGGTCGCAATCAATTCCCAAAACATTCAACAATCCTTTTGTGATAACCACTAAAATACAAAATCAGGCTAACTATATCATAAAGACATCGCATTTTATAGTTAAATTTCGCATTTTATTCATATAAATTTCTTTGAATATCAATTACTTAAAATAAAAAATGCAGACACTCCGTCTGCATTATTTATTAGATTAATCATTACTGATCGACTGCTGCGCTCGCACCTTTTCACTAGCGAACGCATTCGACCAGCTCTCCGCTATCCTGTGGTGGTGGCGCAGTCATGTAAGATACT
>NZ_JAAELD010000261.1 GCF_024227015.1 Moraxella sp. | reverse complement strand
CATATCAGCCCTGTTCTGTTGTCTGTAACAGTGCCATCGTCATTGTCTGTATAGCGGTAAGTTCGACGTATTTTAGTTTGCTGTTCTTTTTTCGCTTTTGCAATTTCATCTTGTTTTCCTGGTTCAACTTCAAGTTTTTCTGTAACAAACTTTGTCGCCAATTTTCCATAATCTCCCCCAAGCCGCCCCAACACCTTAACCCCAATCTCCGCAAAAGCCAGCTTTTCTTTATTAATCACAATGCCATCGGTTGCTGTTGGATCAGCCAACAACGCCAGAAAGTCCAAAGGTTGCCCCATTCGCCGATTTAAATATTCTGACACTTCTTTAAGCACTTTAATCGCATCCGGCACTCGCACATAATCCAGCATTAAATCCCGTACTCCTTCGTGAAAATCATATTCCATTACCATTGGATTACATTCTTGGGGAGAGACGCGCTTGAGTAAACCCCCTAAAAAGACTTCGGCAAGATGTACCTGTCGTGATTGGGGTAGCATGACTTGTTGCACTAATTGCATGACAGGCAAAGTTAGCGGCGCGGCGGCTAAATATCCCGCTAATTTTTGTGCAGTCGGTGAAGCGGCTGCGTAGAAATGTTGGACGCGCTGTTTGGCGGTGGGTTCGGTAGTGGGTTGGATGGTTGGCGCGTTGTCTTGCTGATTAACGCTTGACTCAAATAGGACTCCCGGTGTCCCTGCGTCACCTCTGCCCATCACCATCCGCGCCCAAAACCTTAAAGATTCTGGTTCAAGGGTGATAATCGGCATTTTTATCCCGATGGTTTTTTTAATCCCGGTGGGCTTTTCGTCATCAAACAAGAAATCGTCTTCATAAGCTCGCAACTGTGCGTTGACTAAACCGGGTGTTGTGGCTTGTAATTTCACGCGAGTAGCCTTACCCAACGCGCTACTCGCCCAAAGTCGCTGCGGGAGCATTTGCACAATGGCTACAGGATTGCGCTCTCCCCACATTTCTAATAATTGCGTCATTGCCACCGTATTCCAAGGCGGTGCCACACAATCACTTACGATTAAAATTAATCGCCGCCCCAAAGGATCAATCAATTCTCGCCGATGGCATGGACGTGAGCCTGCGTAAAGTTGGATTTGCCCTGCCTCGTTTTTCATGCCCCAAGTTCGCACATTGCGGAAAGCTACATGACGTTCGAGCAAACTGCGCCATTCAGCAATAATTGGCTGCCAAATAACCATTGAAGCACTGTGGTCAATAATCAGAGCCACATCAAACCAACGCTCCGACGCGCCTTGCAACATCGGCACCCAAATATCCTGCTCCGCTATTCGTTGCACAGTTGCTGCTTCATCTAATATATAATGTGTCCGCGATGCCACCCGCCGCATGATGGGACGCAATGCCTTTTCCAGACTCAGCGCACCAGGCAACACAGTCGCAGCCGGTGTTTTGATGGGAAGACTACCGATTTTTTGTGAACCCGTTTGCCTAGCAGTACGGGAATAAAGGGGGTAGCTTTCCGGAATTTTACGCTGAGTTTCAGACGCGTCTTTTGAAGACGGTGGATATTCCGTTTGCAGTGATGTGTCAGGCGCAGACGATGACAGAGCCTTTTTTTCATCTGATATTGGTGCAATTACCGGCGCAACGAAGGGCTTGATTTGCATAGCAAACCATAGCGCGTCAGCCAACTCTTCGGCGGTTGGCTCAATATCGTTAGTGCGTAATGTGTCGATAAGTAAGGTGATCATAGGCGTGTTTGTTTTAATTTATTCATTAGATATTCAACGCTATCTTTTAAATCTTGGATTCTATATCGGATTGCGTCAAGAGTGGGGGCTTTGGCAAGATGTCCCGCTTCTCCTTGAGTGAGCGATTCGATTCCAGTTCTTTCCACCAGTTGTTGAGTTCATAAGTACCGAATCATAAAT
>NZ_JAAELD010000260.1 GCF_024227015.1 Moraxella sp. | reverse complement strand
TGGATTTTGCCCAGATAATCATAAAAAGTTTTTTATTTTCATGGTTTTAGATTTGCAACCTTAGAACTTTTGTAACAATTCATAAATTTGATGAAATTTTCTTTGATTCATCAAAAAGTGGTTTATAATAATACGTTTAATTTTTAGATTTAAAATCACAAAGTAGCCACCATGCCCCAATACGTCCAAAAACTACTGTCGCTCAACCTGCCATCAGCGCGCACGACACTTCTGGTCAGCCTAGGATTGCTATTAACGCTGTCCTTGTTGATGATTGCTTCAGCTTCTATTCCTTTTGCGCTTGCCAAAGACCTGTATCCGATGCGATTCTTTTGGTCGCAGCTTTTGTATATCGGTCTTGGTGTGGTGGCGGCTTATATGGTGTATAAGCTGCCTTTGCGGATTTATTGTAAGTTTAGCAATGTTTTGGCGCTTTGGCTTGGCGTGGTGGCGCTCCTGGTATTGACGGCAATATTTGCGGTGCCGATTAATGGTTCTAAGCGTTGGCTGAACATTGCTGGCTTTAGTCTGCAGTCGGCAGAACTTGCCAAGATGGTCATGGTCATGGTGGCAGCTGAATACGTAGTTCGACGTTCGGCGGACATGCGAGGCAGTCTATGGGGTGGCTGGAGACTTCTATTGTGGTATTTGCCCATTGTGATCTTATTGGCTTTGCAACCAGACTTTGGTTCAACAGCCGTGATTGTGGCAACATTATTGGTGATCGCCTTTATCAGCGGCGCTCCATTAAGGGATTATGCGTTTATTACGACGGTTGTTGGTGTAACGATGGCTGTTGGTATGGCTTTTGCTGACTATCGACGTGAGCGACTGATGTCTTTTTGGGATCCGTTTGATGACATTCAGGATACTGATTATCAGTTGTCTAGAAGTTTGATTGCCTTTGGTCGAGGTGAATTTAGCGGTGTGGGCTATGGCGACAGTGTTCAGAAGTTATCGCATCTACCCGAGGCGCATACGGACTTTATCTTAGCGATTACCGGTGAGGAATTGGGCTTTATTGGTGTGTCATTTGTACTGCTGCTAGGAGCGCTCATTGTAGCTGCGATCATGCATATCAGCTATGTTACCTTAAAGCGTCGTCAGTTGCGTCTAAGCTATATGGTGTTTGGATTCGCTACAGTAATTTTTGGTCAGATTTTTATTAATGCTGGCATGAACATGGGCATTCTGCCAACGAAGGGCTTGACGCTACCGTTTTATAGTTTTGGTGGTTCGGCACTGCTTGTGAATATGATGATGATTGGCTTTATTCTTAAAGTTGATAAAGAGAGTGAAGGCATCGACCGTATGGGGTTAAGCCGTAATTTCTAAGATTTGTAGATTACAAAGCAAAAAGTCAGCCAAAGCGCTGGCTTTTTTATTGGCTGTCTGATGCGATACCAAGGCTGTTTTGGTGCATGAGTGGTGCGTTATCCCAGTGTTTGATGGCAAATGTTAGGATATCATCGACGGTGCCGTCCTGCATGTCGTCAGCGATGGGTTGTCTTAATAAACGCAGCGCATGAATAAGTAATTCGCTTGGGTATTCATTTTTGATGGGCTTGGCAAGGTTTTGCTTGGATAGCTTTTGACCGTCGTTATTGTGTAGTAGTGGCAGATGATAGAAATAATCAGCATGCGGCAGTTGGCAGGCTTTATTGATGAATAGCTGTGCGGCTGTCATCGGCATGATGTCAAGCCCACGCATGATGTGGCTGATGTTCTGTAGCCCGTCATCAATGGCGCAGGCAAGGATGTAATTAATCATGCCATTTTGGCGTTTGATAACGACATCGCCAAGACTCTTGGCAGAATTATCCCAAATAACCCCTTGGATACCATCATAAAAAGCCGTCGCCACGTCAGGCAGGCATAGGCGAATCTTACTGTCAGGATGCTGGCCGTCATGCGACTGATGCAGGCATAAGCGCGGATAGATGGGAGGAGCATTAAGATCTTGGGTTTGGTTTAGGTTTTGTAGGGTGTGGCTTAGGGTAATGGGCGGTGTTGCCTTATTGGGATGTGTGCGAAAATATTCACTAAGCTGCTTTCTTGAACATTGGCACGCATAGCTGATGGCTGATAGATGGTCGTTGATGAACTCATCATAGATGGGCTGTCTGTGCGACTGATAGATAATCTCGCCATCCCAATGCAGGCCCAGTCGGGTTAGATCGTCCAGTATTGAGTGACTGTATGCTTGTTTACAGCGTTCAAAATCAACGTCTTCGATGCGCAATAACCACTGCCCACCCAATGCCTTAATATGACAAAAGCTCGCCACAGCAGTCGTGAGCGAGCCTAAGTGTAAGTGTCCCGTCGGTGATGGTGCGAACCGTCCGATGATGGGGCGTTTGGAGATTGACACGCCTTATCCTAGATTTTGTTTTTCTTTCATTTCGGACAAGGTTTTGCAGTCGATGCACTGCGTGGCGGTCGGTCTTGCCTCTAGGCGTTTTAGTCCGATTTCAGTGCCGCAGGTCTCGCAGTAACCATAATCGCCCGTGTCGATCTCAGCGATGGATTTGTCGATTTTGCGAATGAGTTTGCGCTCGCGATCACGAGTGCGCAGGGCAAGCGCGAACTCTTCTTCTTGAGTGGCGCGGTCGTTGATGTCTGCCATCGCGCTCGTTTCTTCGTTGATGTAATCTTTGGTGCGCTCAGCTTCAGACATTAGCTCGCCTTTCCATGCCAACAAGAGCGAACGAAAGTGCTCAAGCTGCTTGTCTGACATGTATTCTTCGTCTTTGGCAGGCTCATAGGGGGTGAAAGTTTTGTTGTTCATGCGCTGATTTATCCTTCAAAATGCGCCTTAAGCGACTTGGTGAATGGCGATGTGAATAGCGCAAATACACCGCCACAAAAAATGCCACAGCGTTGGAAATCATCCAGCCAAAAAGCATCCTCTAAGCAAAACTAAAAAATGACCAATTTAAGCTATTGCAAGTCCATAAAGCCCCATAGTTTGCCAAAACATAGCAAGAATTACAAGTGTTTCTTGTGGGATTGGTGCATTATTTATTAATTATGCCGTAAAATTCGCGCCTAATTTTGCACTCTTTTGACTAAAGTTGCTAGTTTTTCTTTGTTATAAATGTGTATCAAGCGCAAACCCTCAGGTACGTCATCTAGCTTAAAGTCACCATAATGCGGTAAAAACTGTCGACTGGTGGCAGGGCAGGTGTATAGTGTGGCAGGGTATGGTGTCGGTATGGGCAGCTCATGAGCTTGATGTACATGACCGCATAAGATTGCTTTTGTATTAGGGCGAGGCGTGAGAGCCTGCCAAAAAGCATCATGGTTCTGAAGCATGTGACCATCTATCCAAGCCGAGCCTACAGGCAGTGGATGATGATGCATGGCGATGATGGTGGGCAGCCCATTAGCCAGATGTGATCTTAGAAAGTGCAGTTTGTCATCATCTAGATGACCGTAAATCTGCCCATGAACGGCAGAATTTACTGATAAAATTTGCCAGCAGGCATCAGGCAGTTCAATAACAAGGCGGTGTGTGTCCACTAGCCTAGCATCTGCCTGTATGGGTAGAAATTGGCGTTCGTGAAATAGCAAATCATGCCCAATCTCATGCGTTATGTCATGATTGCCTGCCAAGCAAACAAAAGGAACGTTAGTCTCTTGAAGCTCATCAAACAACCAATCATAAAGATGAGTATCACCATCATTCACCAAGTCGCCTGTCAGGAGTAATAAATCAGGCTTATGCTCTAAGGCAAGCTTAAGTACTGCCAAAAATTTATCGCTGTGAGCAGGTTCGTGCGCAGATAAATGCAAATCGCTGATCTGAGCGATGGTGAAAGTATCTAAGTGATGGCGAATGTGCATGATGGTTAGGCTTGAGCTTTGGTGAGCTTATGAGTGATATAAATAATAAAAAACACCACCGCCAAGGTCAGCACGATGGCAAGCCCGGTCTGCACATCAAGATAAACACTGCCCCAAATCCCTGCCGTCACCCCAAACTGAGCTAGGACAAGCGCGATGATGACCATTTGGCGTGGCGAGGCAGCCAGCAGGCGTGCGCTCAGAGCGGGCAGAATCAACAGCCCGCTGATAAGTAGGCTACCCACCGCTTGCAGGGCAATGGCGCAAAACCCAGCCAATAGCCCCATAAAAAAAACTTGCTGCTGTATTGGACTGATGCCAGCAATGCGCGCCAAAGGCTCTGAAGTGGCAAGCTTCACCTGCTTGCCCCAGATCCATATTAAAAATGCACCGCCCATCGCTACTAATACAGCTAAGCGTGGTAGATCTGCCCAGTCCACATCAAGCAGATTGCCGAATAAGAACCCAAGGACGTTCGCCTGCTGCTGTGTCAGTTGGGTTAGGGTTAATAATCCCAAGCACAACAGCATGGCCGCCATGACGGACAGAGTGGCATCATTAGGTAGGCGTTTGTCATTCATAAAGACAAGTGCTGCCACGACGAGCATGCTTACCAAGATGATGCCAATATCAGCAGGCAAGCTAAGCCATGCAGCAATCGCCACACCAAGCAATGCCCCATGTGCCAACGTATCGGCAAAAAAAGCCATCCGTCGCCACAGCACCAAGCAGCCAAGCGGCGCAGATAATAAAGCCAATAATGTGCCTGCAATCCAAGCAGGTGCGATGATGGGTAGCCAGTCGGTCATGCTCGGTTATCCGTGGTGCTCGCAGCTGTCATTATGATGACAGTGATCATGATGGTGAATGTAGGGTTGGTAATGCCCAAACAGTCTGGTGAATTCAGGTGCAATGGCGATCTGGCTGGGCTCACCTTGACAGCAGATGTGTTTGTTTAGACAGATGACACGCCTAGAGCCTTTCATCACCCAGTGCAGATCGTGCGATACCACCAGCATCGTACAAGCTAGAAAATCAGGCAGTTCATCAATAAAGTGATAAAGCCAACTTTCTGTCTCAGGGTCAAGCCCTTGCATCGGCTCATCTAAGATGAGCAGGTCAGGCTTGTCCAGTAGTGCGCGCGCCATGAGTACGCGCTGAGTCTCGCCGCCTGACAGATGGCTTATTTGTTTATGGATGAGCGGCTTGATAGATAGTTTATCAAGTACAAAGGTTTTCTGATCGGGGGTGAGTCGCTTTGGATTGGCTTGGGATAACAGGTCTTGTACGCGGAGTGGCAGAATCTCAGGCACGCTAAAGCGCTGAGGCACATAACTCAGCGCAAGCGCTTGACTGTCTATACTTCCAGAAGTAGGCTTTAGCAGACCCAATATCAGCTTAACAAGTGTTGATTTGCCCGCACCATTTGGACCAATGAGACTGACCATCTCGCCTGAATACAAATCAAGAGAGATGTCATGTAACAAGGTGGCATCGCCAACTTTATAACCGATGTCTGTCAGGCTTAGTAGGGGTTCAGCCTTGGCAGTCACGGCAGATGCCTTTTAGTTCGATGACGGTGTTTTCAACATTGAATCTTGCGTCATTCTGTGCAAAGTCCATGATGTTATCGACCGGTAGATTGCTGCACTCTTCGACGCTGTTGCATGATTTACAAATCAAAAAAGCAGCCGCGTGCTTAGAACGCGGATGACAGCAGGGCACATAAGCATTCAATGAGCTAAGCTGATGAATGAGTCCTTCGTTTAACAAAAATTCCAAAGAGCGATAAATCGTCGGCGGCGCGATGTTCTTGCTGGCGACGTCGGTATTTTGGCGGCTAAGCTGTAATGCGCTGATCAGGTCATAAGCGCCTAGCGGCTTGTCCGATTCTAAGATAAGCGCATAGACTTCTTCGCGCAGTGGTGTGAAGCGAACCCCTTGCGCTTCGCAATGCGCCTTGGCTTCTTTGATGCGTTCTTCGATATCGTGGTGATGGACATTATGATGATGATCGCATGAGCAGTGATGAGTGTGTGCAGTAGTCATAATGGGATCTTTTGGCTGTATTGTTCGTGTTATGATTATGGCTATTGAGAAATTGGCGGCGTTTTTAAATTAAATCACCAATAAAGCATTTATTTGAAGGGCTATTATACCTTATAATGTAACTGCTGCCCATAGACAAAGTTTTGCAATCTGTTGAAAAATTGTCAATAATTTGGCGACAAAATCACCAATTAATGTTATATTATAACAATTTTAAAACAAGCCAGTAATCGCTAAGCTAAGTTTTACGACCTATTTTTTAATAATTTAAAGTTATCACAAAAGGGTGCTTCATGTCATTTAAGTCCATCATTAAGAATATTACAAAAACCACCATCGCACTGTCTTTATTGGCAGCAGGCGCTGCTCATGCAGGCACAGTTAGTGTGAGTAATTACCCATTGGCGCTGCTATCTAATGCAGTCACCAAAGACGCTGCGCCCGCCAAGGTTCTACTTAATGCTGGCGATGTGGGGCATCATGGTGAGCTTAGCCCAAGCGCCAAAAAACTGGTTGTGGATAGTGATTATGTTGTGTGGTTTGGCGCAGCGCTTGAGCAGAATTTGGTAAATACGCTGTCTGATGCGCCGAATGCAATTTCGCTGTTTGATTTTAATGCTTTTGAGCGTCTGCCGCTTCGCAATATCGATGGTACTGTCCAACCCGGCAGTTTCGATGCGCATATTTGGTTAGAACCTGAGAACGCCAAGGCCATCGTGCGCGCGTTGGCTGTGGTGCATTCGCATGCCAATCCTGAACATAAAGCAAAATATGCGCAGAATGCTGCGGACTTCCAAGCGCGCATGGATGAAGCTGTCGCCAAGGTGAATCTAAGCGCTAAGACGTTGCCTTATTGGGCGTATCATGATGCGTTTCAATACCTAGAACGCAGTGCCAACCTTCAATTTGCTGGTGCACTGACGCCTGATCATCACTTATCACCTAAGGCAAGCCAAATCCGTCTGCTCT
>NZ_JAAELD010000259.1 GCF_024227015.1 Moraxella sp. | reverse complement strand
GGGCAGACACACCATCGCCCAAAAGATCGGGGGTGAATATCCCATGAATGCCGTGTTCGTCGGTCGAGTATTCACAGGCGAGATTTATCATGAGGAATTGGGTTGTGCGCACCCAGACCGTGACTGGATATTGAGCAGAATTCTGTGGCTTGATGGCTGTGAGGATGGCGTGAATAAGGGTAAGAATGCCGATGGCGTCTGCGATACTTTTTCGCGTTACATCTATATCCATGGCACGCCTGACACTGAGCCGATGGGCAAGCCTATGTCGCATGGTTGCGTACGCATGCGTAATGAGGATATAGTGTGGCTTTATGATGTGGTGGATGTCGGTACGGCGGTAAATATTGTATGAATGGGATGGGGTGGTGGACTGATGAGTTTGATATTAAAATCATCGGGCATTGCTAAGGGGCTATTAGTGTCGATGTTGGCGCTGCTAACAGCTTGTACAAGCTTGCCAAATGCTAAGCAGACGACTAACACGGGGCTGATGTCTATACCTGCTAAGCAGACGGGCGTGTACATCATATCATATGATAAAGACAAAAAAGACATTCTCATGCAAGCCATCGGCCATCATGCAGATGAGATATTGTATGAGTACAAGAATTTAGGCAGTATGCTGGCGATTAAGATCAGCGCTGAAGATCTGGTTGAGCGCATCAATGACTACAAGCAGATCGATGGCGTTATCCAGATCGCCAAAAGCCAAACAATGTATCTACAATAATTGACTGCCATCAGTCAGAATAATAAAAGGGTAAAGCGTGAATTTACAAAAAGTTGATTTAAATTTATTGGTGTATTTGGATGTGTTGCTGCGTGAGAAGAACGTAACGCGTGCCGCTGAGCAGCTTGGCATTACACAGCCTGCGATGAGTAATATTTTGCGTCGATTGCGCTCTTTGTTTAACGATCCTCTGTTGGTGCGCTCATCAGAAGGCATGACCCCAACTGAGCGTGCAGGCGAGCTACAGCCACGCATCAGAGAGATACTCTCGGATGTCAGTACGCTATTAGAGCCGCGTACCGAGTTTCGTCCTTATAGCACTTCGCGCGTGTTTCGCATCATGACGAGTGATTACGCTGAGGCGACCTTGGTGCCAAGGCTGGTCAAGGCACTGCGTAGCGAAGCACCGAACGTGATTTTGGACTTTTTGACACCGTCGGATGTCTCTTATCGTGACATGGAGCAGGGGCGTGTGGACTTAGCGATTAACCGCTTTAACGAAATTCCCCAAAGCTTCCATCAAGTGCTGGTGTGGCGCGATACGTTTAGCTGCCTACTGTCAGCGGACAGCCCATATGTGGGTCGATTTAATCTCAAGAATTATCTTAAGGCTCAGCACGTCTGGGTGTCTAAGACCGGTATGGGTGTGGGCTTTGGGGTGAATCCTGAGAAGTCCGGCGGTCTAGGTTCGATCGACCAAGCGCTGCAGCGACTGGGTCAAAAACGCCAAATCAGCGTATTCACCCGTCATTATCAGATGCCTGCGATGCTCGCTGCGAATAAGGATTTGATTGCTACTTTACCCACGCGTGTCGCCAAGCTACAGGCGCATAACAATCCGCAGATTGTGGTGAAAGAGCCGCCGTTCTTCATTCCTGAATTTGAGCTGACGATGGCGTGGTCGCCGCTACTGCAACATCACCCTGCACACCGCTGGCTAAGACAGCTGATTCTGCACGTCGCGCGCCAAGTCATCGCTGAAGAAGAAGCGGCTCTACAATCCGCCAAACTCATCAAAAGCAGCGCATAATCACTTAATAATAAACCGCCCAAATCATCCATTTGGGCGGTTTATTCTTGACTTATTAATGGTGTAATGCCAGCGCAATCCTAACAGAATTATTGATTCTGAGCAGGGCGTAGATCGCGCTGATCGGGCAGAACTTGACGTTCTTCATCAAAGCTATCAAGCGGTGAGAAAGCGACATTCTTCGCTGGTAGCTTTTGAACATGAACGAGACGCCAGTCATGAATGCCGTCGTTGCTTACTTGTAGGTAGTATTTGGCGGGGGTTTCATCCAGCGTGACTTTGCCTGTATAGCGATTCTCACCGACGTGGCGAATGCTGATATCTTTATCCTTAGTGCTGTCGGTAGCGTGCGAGATGCTAACAGCGAGCATCTCTGGGTATTCTAATGGCGTACCATCGCGTAGTTTACCCGATGACAGGGTGTCGTTGGGATAACGTAGCTCAAAGCTGACATTATCGCCATCGAAGCGCATGATGCCAGAGACGCCTAGGTCATGCGCCAACTGGTCACGTGTGGCATCTTGGTAGAGTGTCTTGCCATCCATGTACCAATCATCACGCACAGTGCTGTCCTGAACTCGAATGGCATAGATGATAAAGAAAATGCACACTACCACCACGAGCGCAGGCAGACCGATGACGAAGATGGTCATGAAGGGGTTCTTGTACCAAGGTTCTTTTTGAGTGTGGGTCATGAGATCAGGCCGTATGATAAATTTGACCAGTATTCTAGCATATTTTGGGATGGGGCTAAAGGGCGGGAGTGCCCAAAATATTCAGGCAAGCTGAATGCATGCACAAAAAAATTCCCAAAGCAGGCTTTGGGAATTTTGGTTCATATGTCATCTTATTTCTTTGGCTCGTAGATGAAGATATCTTGAGCGCTGGCACTATATTTACCATCTTCGGTATATAAGGTGATGGTAACAGGTGTGTTGCCCGCCTTGATGACTTTAGCATCGCCGATGATGCTGACAGGCAGGTCGTATGGTTCGTTCGCTTGTAGTGGCAGCTGCTTGAAGCGTGAACGCAGCGTCATGCCTTCGACAGGCTCAAGTCTTACCTTGTAGACTTGACGTTCGTCGGTCTTATTGACGATTTTTAGGACGTAGCTGTTCTCGACTTGACCGTTCTTGACTGTGCTTAGCTGTTTACGATCATGACGAATCTCCATCTCTAGTGGCGCTCTACCTGTCGCGACCAGTGTCGCAGCAGTGATGGCAGCGCCCAATACGAAGATGTAAGCGAAAATACGTGGGCTGATGATCTTGGTTTTTTCTTTTTCGATCATTTGGCGTTCGGTGGTGTAACGAATCAGACCGCGTGGATAGCCAACTTTATCCATGATCTCATTACACGCATCGATGCACGCCGCGCACTGGATACACTCGACCTGCAGACCGTCACGGATATCAATACCTGTTGGGCAGACTTGCACACACATGCTGCAGTCCACACAGTCGCCATAGCCTTCAGGGTGGGTGTCTTTCTTGCGTGCGCCACGTGGTTCGCCACGCTCATAGTCATAAGATACGAGTAGGGTGTCCTTATCGAACATCACACTCTGGAAGCGACCATAAGGGCATAGATGCACACACATGTGCTCACGCATGTAGCCGCCATTAGTCTGAGTGACGAAGGTGATGATAAGGAAGAATACCCACGTCATCTTACCCCAACCCATAAAGAATGGAGTCGAACCATTGAAGAACAGATAGTCTGTACCGACGATAAAAGAGATGAAGGTCAGTGCCGTCACTGCTGAGATTACGCCCCAAACAGCGTGCACAGCCAACGTCTTGATGATCTTCTCAGCGCCCCAAGGCTGCTTGTCGAACTTCATGCGCTTGTTACGATCACCGATGATCCACTTCTCAACGTGCTGATACAGATGCACGTAGATGGTCTGTGGGCAGGCATAGCCACACCACACACGACCAGCATAGACGGTCACCATGAACAGCGTCATCGCTGCGATGATGAATACAAACGCAAAGAAATAAAAATCCTGCGGCATAAAGGTCGCACCAAAGATATAAAACTTCGGTTCGATCACATCAAGCAAGATCGCCTGACGACCATTCCAGCGAATCCACGGCGCAACCAAGAATGCCAAGAAGATCGCATACATCGTAAACACACGAATGTTTTGATATTTGCCCTTGACGAATCTGGGGTGAACACGGTGCTTGGTGGCATCCATGTCTTTGGAATGTGGAATGATCTTTTCTGGTGGTGGACGCTGTTTTTTTGGTTTTTTTACGGGTGGGGTGGGTGTATCACCTTTGGGGTCAGGTGTGGGATTGGGGGTAGAATTCTCTGACATGATAGACACCTTAATACGCTTGCCGTCTAATAAGCATGGCGGCTGGCTTTATCAACATTAAAAAATAACAAATAATAAAATACACTATTTTTATGGGGATATTTTAGCACTTTCCCCAGATTCTGCATGACTATTTTGTAATTATCAACAATCTTTCTCAATTATGCGAAATACGATTAAGCTTGTGAATTTTTGGAATAATATTCAGATCCAATAATACAAATGGCATTTATATTTTTTAAAAATTTGTAGGGAGTGGTATGGTAAATCATCTTGTTTATCAAAATAGCAAGTATAGACTTTAATCATCCTAGAGATAATTCGGAAACAAAGACATTCTGTAAGTCATAAGCACGACTGTCAAAATAACTCGCCTGAGAGTGTAATAATTTCTTTATAATATTT
>NZ_JAAELD010000258.1 GCF_024227015.1 Moraxella sp. | reverse complement strand
GACTGCGCGTAATAAGGCGCGTCAAAACCCGCACGCAGTCCCACAGTTGATTCGAATCGCGGGGCTTATGAATGTTGGATTTAACTCTGACGTGCAGTCCGTACGAACAACTCGCCCCTTTTCAATGTTTTCTTGTTTGGCATAACCCAAGATGTCGCGATTTATCATCTCCCAGGTTTGATCCGTGATGCACTTAATATTGCGATTCAAGGCCGATTTTTTAAAGCCTTCATCGGCAATGCCGATGCGACAAAACCACCGCAGGCTGCTAGAGTCGACGATGTGGAAGGCCAAATCCTGATAAGTGAAACCGAAAAGAGTTTTGACTATGACACATCGCAGCACCTGGTCAGCACTCATACCCTTGGCGCCGGCACGTTGGGTCTCGGACTTACCTGTGTTCAAGTCTTGCAAAATATACTGACAGATGGTAGAGTTTGCATCAATGATACCGCTGATGACTTCCAGCTCTTGGCTTTGCGGATGATCAAGAATGTGGGCCATCAGAGGTATTTGTTTTTGCCATTTTTCGCGCATTTTGTG
>NZ_JAAELD010000257.1 GCF_024227015.1 Moraxella sp. | reverse complement strand
GCATCACCATGACACAACATGCAGCCCAAATGTGGGGCGGACGTTTTAGCGAAGCCACTGACAGTTTTGTTGCCGAATTTACCGCTTCGGTCAATTTTGATAAACGCATGGCAAAACAAGACATAGCAGGCTCTATCGCCCATGCCACCATGCTTGGCGAATGCGGTATCATTACCCAAGACGAAAGTGCCATCATCATCAAAGGGCTGCAGCAAGTGCAAGCCGAGATTGACGCAGGCACATTCGTCTGGTCGGTCGCCCTAGAAGATGTGCATATGAATGTCGAATCTCGCCTGACGGCTATCGTCGGTGATGTCGGCAAGAAGCTACACACAGGGCGCAGCCGTAACGACCAAGTAGCGACTGACATTCGCCTATGGCTAAGAGATGAAACTGACAACATTTTGGCACTGCTCAAGCGCCTACAATCAGGACTGCTTGACCTAGCGGACAAACACACCACCACCATCATGCCTGGTTTCACCCACCTACAGACCGCCCAGCCTGTGAGCTTTTCTCATCATGTCATGGCGTGGTTTGAGATGCTAAATCGTGACAGTGAACGCTTTGCTGACACTCGTCGCCGCATCAATCAAATGCCCCTAGGTAGCGCCGCCCTTGCTGGGACGACTTATCCCATTGACCGCACCATTACCGCGCGTCTGCTTGGCTTTGACGGCATTTGTGGCAACTCACTGGACGCTGTATCTGACCGTGATTTTGCCATTGAATTTACCGCCAATGCGTCGATTCTGATGATGCACCTATCGCGCATGAGTGAAGAGATTATCCTGTGGATGAGTGCGCAGTTTGGCTTTGTCGCTGTGCCTGACCGCTTTTGTACAGGCTCGTCTATCATGCCGCAAAAGAAAAATCCTGACGTGCCTGAGCTTGTGCGTGGTAAGACCGCCCGTGTCTATGGACAACTAACCACCCTTTTGGCACTCATGAAAAATCAGCCCCTTGCCTATAATAAGGACAATCAAGAAGACAAAGAGCCACTGTTTGACTGCGTGGATACGCTAACAGGCTCACTGCTTGCCTTTGCTGATATGCTACCGAACCTAGTGCCAAATGCCGAGAATATGCGTGCAGCAACCATGAAAGGCTATGCTACCGCCACCGATTTGGCGGATTATCTCGTGAAAAAAGGCTTGCCGTTTCGTGACGCGCATGAAGTGGTGGGCAAGACCGTCGCTCTGGGTGTGGCAAAAGGCGTGGACATCAGCGAATTATCACTTGCTGAACTACAAGGCTTTAGCGAGTTAATTGCTGATGATGTGTTTGAGTGCTTGACCCTAGAAGGCTCGCTTAATGCCCGTGACCATATTGGTGGGACTGCACCTAGACAAGTAAAAATGGCGATTGAGCGGGGGCGGGAGCTGCTTAACACCATGCCCCAACCCCCACAAAACCGCACCATCGCCATCGGTGACATTCATGGCTGTAATACCATGCTGATTGCCCTGCTTGATGCCATCAGTCCCACGTCCAGTGATACGCTGATTTTTCTGGGCGATTTGATTGATAGGGGCGCGGACAGCAAAGGTGTGATTGACACCATTCGCGCGCTTGAAAGCAGGTGCGCCGTCATTCGCATTCTTGGCAATCATGAAGAGATGATGTTTCGGGCAAGGGTGTATGCCGATGAGCGTCGTTCGTGGCTGTATTTTGGCGGAGCGGAAGCCTTGGAATCCTTTGGTGTGTCGCCTGATAAAGTGGGCTT
>NZ_JAAELD010000256.1 GCF_024227015.1 Moraxella sp. | reverse complement strand
CCCCAACCGATGTCGGATTTGCTGTCTTCTAGGGCTTGCTGTTTTTCCATGCGTTTTTGCATTTCAAGCTCATAGAGCTTGGCACGCAGCATTTTCATGGCGGTGTCTTTGTTGGCGTGCTGACTGCGTTCGTTTTGGCACGCCACGACCACGCCTGTGGGCTGGTGAGTGATACGCACCGCACTATCGGTGGTATTGACGTGCTGACCGCCCGCCCCACTGGAGCGATAGGTGTCGATACGCAAGTCAGCAGGATTGATGTCAATTTGTACATTGTCATCAATCTCAGGCGACACAAACACGGCAGCAAAGGACGTATGACGACCGTTATTGCTGTCAAAGGGCGACTTGCGTACCAAGCGATGTACACCAATCTCGGTGCGTAGCCAGCCAAAGGCATAATCGCCCTTGACCGCAATGGTTGCCGACTTGATGCCTGCCACACCGCCTTCAGAAACTTCCAAAACTTCCGCCTTAAAGCCGTGACTTTCACACCAACGCAGATACATACGCAGTAGCATTTGCGACCAGTCTTGGGCTTCTGTACCGCCCGAACCTGCTTGAATGTCAAGATAGCAATTATTAGCGTCCATCTCGCCACTAAACATGCGCTTAAACTCAAGGTCTTCTACCTTGGCGGTGGCGGTGTCAAGCTCGCTTTGTACATCAATGAGTAGGCTTTCGTCATCTTCTTCTAGGGCAAGCTCTAGCAGATCGCTTGCGTCTTGTAGCGTGCGTTCAAGGCTTTCTATGGTGTCAATGATACTGTCAAGCAGGGCTTTTTCTTTGCTGATTTTGGTGGCGCTGTCGGGATCGTTCCAAATCTCAGGGTTTTCAAGCTCCAGATTGACTTCTTCTAGGCGTTCTTTTTTGCTGTCAAAGTCAAAGATACCCCCGAAGCTCTAACCCACGGTTGG
>NZ_JAAELD010000255.1 GCF_024227015.1 Moraxella sp. | reverse complement strand
TAGGTCTTCGTTACTGCTGGCCGCCAGACTGATGCGATATCGCTCAAACCCAATCTGGCTATATTTCTTGCTGGTGGCATCAACTTCATAGCGTCGCCCCTGATGCAGGTCGAGTCGTATTACCCCGTCATCGCTGTCCACTTGGGTCGCAGACTTGGCAAAGATGATGGTGTCTTTTTCGGAGATGAGCTCTTGGGGGATTCTGGTGGCGATTTCTTGCGCCTTTTGGGCGTTGTCCGCTTGACCATCTTGATGGGCGATGTCGCTCATGCTGGCGGCATTTCTAGGGTCAGGGTTTTTCGCCATTTGGATGACGATGACATCCTGCAGGTACTCGCGATTCTCACCAATCTCGCCGACATAAAGATGGTATTCGCCACTACTGATGAATTTTCTTGGGGTGATGATGTCAAAGATCTCGAGGACTGATTGCTCCTGCCAGATGTTCGCTGCCTTCGCCACGCCCCACGGTTTGGCGACGAGCGTGATGAACCCTTGCGCCAAAAAAGCCGCCAGCACAAGCGGTATGAGCAGCCGCGACACGCGCCCACGACTGATGCCGCTGGCGTTTAGTACCGCTATCTCATGATCAGCATACAGCCGACCAAAAACAAGCATCAGCCCAATAAAAAACGACAGCGGAAAAATCAGCTCCAAAAAATAAGGCAGGTTATAGCCGATGAGCGTAAATAGCACGCCCACATCAAGCCCACCTTCTGCC
Source organism: Moraxella sp. (assembly GCF_024227015.1). GTDB lineage: Bacteria > Pseudomonadota > Gammaproteobacteria > Pseudomonadales > Moraxellaceae > Moraxella. The sequence continues at coordinate 8,743 of NZ_JAAELD010000255.1, read as the reverse complement.
GCCATGCCAAAATAGCGAATCAAACGCCCACCAAGCAGCATCACCACCAAGAACCCAAGTACCAGGGCGGTGGTCGTAGCAACCTCGCGTATCATATAGCGGCGTAAAATCAAGACATCATCCAAAATCAGGAAAATTAACCTCTCATTATATCAAAAAATCATGGCGAAGATTAGCGATGATGCGAGGATTTTAAGCTTTTTTGAATAAATTTTTAAACAAAATGTTTAGGCGATTTTCGTACTTTTGGCTTGTTTTTTTGTCATGGTACACTATGTATTAAGCATGGCAAATATGCTAAACTAATCTTGTTGTAAGCCCGCTTACGCCATTATTTATTCATCAACAAAACTCACAAGGAAAGATCATGTCAATTCAATTATCCGTTCATTCAGAACTCACCCTAAAAAAAGCTACCAAATCCAACCCGCTGCCACAGCTGGTATTCTTCGCCGACAATGAAGGCAAGCTTCTTGGCAACACCCAAAATGAACATACCGCCCGCGCAGAAAATCTCATCAAAAAATCAGGCTTTAAAGGTGAGCTGTGTGACGTGGTGAGCGATTACGCCCTATCAGATGATGGCGTAGGCATCACTGTCATTGGCGCAGGCAAATTAGACAAACTTGCCAAAAACATCCAAAAGCTTGGCGCGGCAACCTACAAAAACATCAAAAACCACAAATCAGCCGCCATCGTTTGGGGTGATGTGATTTGCCAAAAACATTTCTCGCAATTTGCGCTGTCTTTATTGGCGGCAAGCTACCGCTTCGATCGTTATTTCGCCAAAAAAGCCGATGCCGACAAATTAACCACCCTAAGCTTCATCAATAACAAAGACAGCCAAGACGACTATCAGGCAGCGCTTGATATGACCAAAGCCACATTCGCAGGTCAAAGCTTCGCCCGTGATTTGGCAAATGAAGCGCCAAACAATCTAAATCCAGTGGCACTGGCAAAAGAAGCCAAAAAGCTTGCCAAAGAATACGGCGATAAAGTCAAAGTAACCATCCTAGGCGAAAAAGAAATGGCTAAGCTTGGCATGGGCTGCTTCATGTCAGTATCCCAAGGCTCTGACGCAGAAGGTCAATTGGTGGTCATCGAATATTATGGCAAGAACAAAAAAGGCAGCAAAAAAGCCAAGCTGGACAATCCGATCGCTCTGGTCGGTAAAGGCATCACCTTCGATACAGGCGGCATCTCGCTAAAACCTGGCGCTGGTATGGATGAGATGAAATTTGACATGGGCGGCGCGGCTGCCATGTTAGGCACTACCAAAGCAGTGTGCGAAGCAGGTCTTGAGATTGATCTGGTGACCGTGCTCGCCTGCGCAGAGAACATGCCATCAGGCAAGGCCACTCGCCCAGGCGACATCGTAACTGCGATGGACGGCACGAGCGTTGAGATCCTAAACACCGACGCCGAAGGTCGCTTGGTGCTGTGCGATGCGCTGTGCTACGTTCAGGATAATTACAAGCCACGCACCATCGTGGATGCAGCAACCCTAACAGGCGCGTGCGTCATCGCCCTAGGCAGCGTGCGCTCAGCCGTGTACAGTAACGACGAAGATACACTATTTGCCCTAGAATCAGCTGGCGAACATACAGGCGACCTACTGTGGCAGATGCCGCTTGATGATGAATATGCAAGCCAACTAAAATCAAACTTCGCTGACCTACAGAACATCGGTGGGCGCGAAGGCGGCTCTATCACCGCAGCATGCTTCTTGCAGCACTTCATCAAAGAAGGTCAAGCATGGGCGCACCTTGACATCGCAGGTACCGCATCGCTTAGCGGTGCAAACAAAGGCGCGACAGGCCGCCCTGTGCCAATGCTGGTGCAATTCCTAAAATCTCAAGAAAATCAATAAGCCACCCAAAGAAAACGCCCATACAACATGGGCGTTTTCTTTATTCTGATGGCAAGCTCATCGCTGATTACTGCTACGGCTCATTAGCGATGGGCAACAAAAAAACCGCTTAATCATAAGCGGTTTTTTTGTTGTACTAATTTAGGCTTATTTTAGAACTTCTGCCATTGCATTAGCAACGTATTCAACGTTCTTGTTGTTCAGACCAGCGATACACATGCGACCATTTTCAACCATGTACACCGCGAATTCATCACGCAAACGCACGACTTGCTCAGCGGTCAGACCGGTAAAGCTGAACATGCCACGCTGCTTGGTGAAGTAGCTAAAATCACGCTCTGGCAACTTGGCAGTTAGAGTGTCTTGTAGTTTTTGGCGCATTTCACGGATGCGGTCACGCATCTCATACACTTCACCAACCCACTGCTCGAACAGCGCTTCATCGTTCATCACGATATCCACGACATTATTACCGTGTGATGGTGGGCTTGAATAGATGCGGCGTACGGTGAATTTTAATTGACCTTGTACTCGGTCGGCTTCTTCTTTTGATGGTGCAACCACTGACAGACCGCCAACGCGCTCGCCATATAGCGATAGGTTTTTTGAGAATGAATTTGATACGAAGATCGGCAAGCCCATGTCCACGGCGCGACGGATGGCGTACACGTCGCTTTCCATGTCTTCGCCAAAGCCTTGATAAGCGATGTCCATGAACGCGATGAGCTTTTTGTCTTTGACAATATCAAGCACCACATCCCATTGGTCATTGGTCAAATCCACACCGGTTGGGTTGTGGCAGCATGGGTGCAGTAGCACCACGTCATTTTCGTTCAGACCTTTGAAGAATTCGCACATTTCATCGAATTTTACACCGATCGTCTGGGCATCATAATATGGGTATTTTGCCACTTCGATGCCAGCACCTTCAAAGATACCGATGTGGTTCGCCCATGTTGGGTTTGACACGTAGCATTTTGCATTTGGGAACCATTCATGGATGAAGTCTGCACCCACTTTTAGTGCGCCCGAGCCGCCCAAGGTTGCGATGGTGGCGACACGTCCATCTTTGACGATTTGGCTGTCGTTGCCAAACAATAGATCTTGGCATGCTTTTTTGTAGCCAGCCAGACCATCCATTGGCAAGTAACCACGTGGGCGTGGCGGGTTGGCAATCTGAGCTTCAGCTGTTTTTACGCACTCAAGCACAGGCAATTTGCCATCCTCGGTATAGTACACGCCAACACCCAAGTTCACCTTAATGTCGGTGCGTGGGTCGTTCGCAAATTTATCCATCAACCCTAAAATCGGGTCGCCCGCATAGTGTTCAACATGATTAAACATGGCAATTTTCCTTAGGTTAGTAAAGGCCGTTAAAAACAAAGACAGTATAGCCGAAAATCCACACCTTGTGCAGATAAATATGTCAAATGCGATCTATTTTGGATGACTCACCAAAAATTCGTGCGCATTCTCAATCAAAAATTCTTTAAACGCCACCGCAGCCGGCGACAGCGAACGATTCTTATGGGTGTAGAGTAAAAAATTACGCTCCACCACAGGCTCTGCGATCGGACGCATGACCAAGCCGTTCTGCTCCACCCATTCCGCTGCATACAGCAGACACACCGTCACGCCCAGACCCATGCGCACCATGCCAAGCGCGGTCGATAAGAAATTAATCTCAAAATCAGGGTGGAAAATACGGTTCGAGATGTTCGCAGGCAGCTCATTTTGCAGCGACTTAATAAAAGGTCCGTTCAGAGTAATCAAGCGTTCGCTCAACAGATCCGCCCAGCGCACCACGTCTTTTTTGGCGAAAGGATGTGTACTAGGTAGCACCAAATAAAACGGAGAACGAAACAGCGTGTCAGTCTTTAGATCATCAGAATGCACACGCTCAGGCGCCACACCCAAATCCGCCTCCAGATTCTCAATGTGTTCCACCACATCATCCACAGAGCAGTCGGTTAGCGTAACCTGAATGTGCGGATGCAGCTCACAGAACTTAGCGATGAACTTAGGCATCGTCGATGCAGATAGCTGCTGCGAGACCGCCAGACGAATATGCCCCTGGTGTAAGGATTTTAGGTTAGAGACCTTTTCATTGAGCACAGACATCTCATTGAGCACGCGGCGCGCCTGCGGCAATAAGCGCATGCCTGCATCGGACAGGTGCAACTTTCGCGTGGTGCGGTCGAACAGCTTGACATCTAAATTCTGCTCAAGCTCCTTGATCAGACCACTTAGAGCGGATTGAGTCAGGCACAGTGTCTCAGCGGCCTTGGTGAAGCTGTTCTGCTCAGCAACCAGCACAAAAGCGCGCAACTGGCGCAGCGTAGTACTCACGATTATAAATCCTAGTAATATATGTATAAGTTAATATTATAAATTATAATTCGTAAGATACAAGTGTTCTAGAAAAATAAATCTGTGATTTTAATGATTTTGGCAAAAATAAAAACCGACTTCCTAAGAAATCGGTTTTTGATGGTTTTTAGATTAGCCCTTATAGGCGTATTTTGGATCGACTGCTGCGGTAAATAGCACGTCAGTTGATGAGTTTAGTGCGGTCTCTGCCGAGTCTTGTACGACACCGATGATGAAGCCGATCGCCACCACCTGCATGGCGATGTCATTAGGAATGCTAAACAAGCTACACGCCATCGGAATCAGTAGCAACGAACCGCCTGCCACGCCTGATGCGCCACACGCTGCCAAGCTACCAATGATGGCAAGCAATAACGCCGAACCGAACGATACATCCAGACCCAACGTGTGCGCCGCTGCTAAGGTCAGCACGTTAATGGTGATCGCCGCACCCGCCATGTTGATGGTCGCACCCAGCGGAATGGTCACTGAATAAGTCTCTTCGTTCAGACCCAGCTTACGCGCAAGGTTCATGTTCACAGGAATGTTCGCCGCCGATGAGCGCGTAAAGAACGCCGTCACGCCCGACTCGCGCAGACAAGCCAATACCAATGGGTATGGGTTTTTACGCGTAACTGCAAGCACGATAATGGGGTTCACCACGAGCGCGATGAATAGCATACAACCCACCAATACCATCAGCAGATGGCCATAGCCCAGCAGCGCATCCAGACCAGTCTCAGCGACAGTCGCCGCCACCAGACCAAATATACCAATCGGTGCAAAGGCGATGACCCACTTCACCACGTTGGTGATGGCAGCACTTAGGTCTGTTGCGACTTGGCGAGTGGTCTCACTCACATGGCGAAGCGCCAGACCAATCAGCACCGCCCACGTCAAGATACCCATATAATTGGCTTCTGCCAATGACTTGACAGGGTTCGCCACCAGATTCATGAGCAGCGTAGTCAGCACTTCTTTTAGGTTCTGCGGTGGCGTCTGTTCGATGTTCTCTGCTGCCACCAGCACAAGCTCGGTAGGGAAAGTAAAACTCGCCACCACAGCCGTCAATGCCGCGGTAAAGGTGCCAAATAGATACAGAATAAAAACTGGCTTGATGCGAAGATCGCCGCCGCCACGATAAGACGTTACCGCTGCAACCACCAACACAAACACCAAAATTGGAGCAACTGCTTTTAGCGCACCCACAAAAATCGCGCCCAAAATACCAACAGAAATACCCACAGACGGCAACAGCGCGCCCACAATCGCACCCAAAATCAGCGCCGCGATGATCATCGGCACCAATCCGGCTTTAAGATATGCATTCACCAACGAGCGCATACAGACTCCTAAATTGTTAAATAATGATTGATAATGCTTAAAATTTAATTAAAAATCGTTCTACTATACCACTTTTATCGCCCATAAATCTAGCATTTTTGCAATATTGGCAACAAAGTCGTTACATCTGAGTAAGTTTTAAGACCATAAAAGCTGCGTTCATTATAGTCGATTTCTCGCATTCAATTCATATAAAATAGCTGCCCTTAACCAAACCAACAGTCATATCGCCACAAAAAAGCGCCCACCAAGGACGCTTTTATTTTATACAGCAACTACATTCAGACCAAAGCAGTATTCGATACCAAGATGCCATTATTATCAGCATAGACATATGCGCCATCTTTGATGCTAACTCCACCAAAATTCAGCGTCACGCCTGTCTCACCGATGCCTTTGCGGGTGGATTTTTGGGGAATGCAGCCGAGTGCATGCACACCCAAATCCAACTCGGTCAGCGCATCGACATCACGCACACAGCCATAGACGATCACGCCTGCCCAGCCATATTTGACCGCGCTCTCAGCGATCATGTCACCAAGCAGCGCACAGCGCATCGATGCACCGCCATCTACAACGAGCACCTTGCCAGCACCATCGGTCGCAAGTAGCTCTTTGACACGTGAATTATCCTCGAAGCACTTGACCGTAACCGCCTGTCCCCCGAAGGCTTTTTTACCGCCGAAGCTACGGAAAAACTTCCCATCCATGCTTGGACTGACCACCTGAATGTCTTTATCCGCGTTGTCATCCAGCAGGTCACAGGTTACAAATTCGCTCATTTTTACTCCTTGTTCAATGATGATAAAGCCAAAAGATCGGCTTTAATTGATGAAATTTCATCAAAAAATAGCACTTTCGCCCTGATTTGTCAATTCACGAAAGCTGGCACACTCTGTCAAAAATCCAGCTTTCGCTTTGAATAAAAATCCATCTGCTCACCCGTGACAGGATCGATGAATGACAGTGATTTGGCGAGCAGCTGCAGCGGTGCATCGAACTCGCCGCGCGCTTTGTGTTTGACCTTTGGATAATAAGGGTCGTTCTTGATGGGGACGCCCAGATGGTTTAGATGTACTCTTAGCTGATGCAGCTTGCCTGTCGTGGGGTGCAGCTCATACTTTGCCCAGTCGCCCCGGGTCTCGAGCTGATGAATGAGCGTGTGCGAGTTCGGTGGCGCATTGACATCGACACGCATCGTATAAAACGGCTCACCACGCGTTAAATGCAGGCAGACATCCATAGGAAATGCCACATCAGCATTGCATGGCGCGATGGCGTGATAGGTTTTATGGATGGCATTGTCCGAGAACAGTGACTGATAGATGCCGCGAGTCTTTACATCTTTACTGATCAGAATCAACCCTGCCGTCTCACGATCTAAGCGATGAATGGGCGAGAGGTCAGGATTATTGGTCTGCTGCTTTAGTCGGGTGAGTAGCGTCTGACGAACGTACTCACCGCCTGGCGTCACCGCCAAAAAATGCGGCTTGTCCACCACCATGAATCTGTCGTTCTCATAAAGCACCTCATGCGCAAAAGGCACAACAACCTCATCCTCCAAAAATCGATAATAATACACCGAACGCCCATGTACATAAGGCGCATCCATGGTCGCGATCTTGCCATCCTCCCAAAACACCAACCCATCATCAAAGCGTCTGCGCCATTCCTGCATGCCCACATGGGGGAATTTTTGGCATAAGAAAGTAAATAAATCAGCAGGCGGAGTGACTAATTTCTCAAGATAAATCGTGCTTGGTGATACGCCATCAATCATCGGCGGAACAAAATCTGACATGGCTGGGTATGATCGTCATGGCTAAGGATGAATGCGCATTTTAACATGAATTTACGCTTGGTCTTAAGCTCGTCTTCATGCCCAGCCTTGACATATCTAAAATTATAGATATAATGATATATAAGTTTAGTTTTAATTATTTTATGTATGAAATCAACCGAGATTTTTAAGGTGCTTGGCAACGACTGCCGTTACCAGATTCTATTATGGTTAAAAGACCCTGCGACCCATTTCGGTACTGACGCGCTGCGCTGCGCTGAGACGGGTTTTGATGGTGGCATCTGCGTGGGCATGATCGCTGATAAGTCAGGACTGGCTCAGTCGGTCATCTCAAGCTACTTAGCCAGCCTACAGAACGCAGGACTGATAGAAAGTAAGCGACTGGGCAAATGGACCTACTATCGATACCGCGTTCAAGGCGTGCGTGATTTTATCCACCAAATCACACATGAGCTAAATTAACAGAAGTATCGCCAAGCCAAATTTACCCAAAGCTTATATTTCCTTGAAAAAAAAACCTTTATCACTCATATCTATATTGATAGATATTTATAAATTTTATAAAGAAGAGAACCATTATGACTGACGTATCCATCCTAAACCTAGCGCCATTTCGCGATGGTGAGACCTTTACCGATGCCGTGGACGACTTGGTTGATCTGGCGCAGCACGCCGAGAAGCTGGGTTATTCACGCTACTGGATCGCCGAACATCACAACATGCCCTATCTGGCAAGCTCAGCGACCAGCCTACTGATTCAGCGCGTGCTTGATAAAACAAACACAATCCGAGTCGGCTCAGGTGGTGTCATGCTACCCAACCATTCGCCATTCATCGTCGCAGAGCAATACGGCACATTAGCGAGCCTATATCCGAACCGTGTCGATCTGGGGCTTGGTCGTGCACCGGGTACAGACCCGCAGACCGCACGTGCGATTCGTCGCCATCAAGATGACTTCGCGATGAGCTTTCCTAGCGACATTAAGGAACTTCAATTTTATTTTGGTGATGATGATCAGGGTAAGAAGGTACGTGCCTACCCTGCCAAAGGGCTTCATGTACCGCTTTATATCCTAGGCTCAAGCACCGAGAGCGCCTATCTGGCGGCGGAATTGGGTCTGCCTTATGCGTTCGCCTCTCACTTTGCACCGAGATTCTTGACTCAGGCGGTGGACATTTATCGCAACTACTTTAAGCCATCTGCCGTACTCGACGCCCCTCAGGTCATCGCAGGAATCAACGCCATCATCGCAGACAGTGATGATGAAGCCGAACTGCTCTCCACGACAAGCCTACAGTTTTTCTTGAATGTGGTAACAGGTGATCGCTCCGGCATGAAGCCGCCTGTCGCGGACATT
>NZ_JAAELD010000254.1 GCF_024227015.1 Moraxella sp. | reverse complement strand
CGAGCATCAGCGGCAGGAAAACGTAAACTGCGCGTTTTGTCTTCATATTCGCTCACGCCGACGGCGATGAGATAGAGGGTGCCTTGTTTTTCCTGATAACGACTTTTGGAAATGACTTGTAATGTTTTTTTATAAGTGAGCTTGAGCTCGTTTTTGGCAATAATGCGGATGTCATTTTTACCACGAGTTAAGGGCAGGGTGAATTTTCTTTCATAGCGACTGGGTTGATTAGCTATTGCCCATTTCTTGATGTTTTTGATGTTATCCATTAATCCGCCATTGACATAAGCGCGAATACTTTTTGGTTGTGTTTTGAAACTTAACACGATTTCGATTTGGCGTTTATGCGTGGCGTAGGGATTTTCAGCAGGTTTTTTGATCAAAAATATGGGGAGCGAGGCGGTATTCAGCATTTCTAAGCGAAAGGTAGAGCCACCCGCTTGGGCAATCGCGGCGTTGACATCACGCAGACGAATGGCATTGGCGATAATGTCAGGGCGATAAAAGTGATCGCGCAATTGTGCCGCTTTGACATAATCGGCGGCTTTATCCACCCCACGATTAATCTGCCAACCCACCATATTGTCGCCGTTGGGGGAGGCGGTGTAATGCCCAGTCGGTGTCCAAGCAACCCATTCGCCATCGGAGCCGTGAAAGAGCGTGAGCAGGTTTTCGCGGGTTTCCACATCCCACAGGCGGACAGTTTGATCAGCACTGCCTGAAGCCAATAAGCGACTATCGGGGGATACCGCCACTGCCATCACATCGCCCGTATGTCCAACAAAATCGCCGAGTTTTTTGCCATCGCGGTTGTAGGTAGAAATAACACCCATGCCCCCACCACTGATAATACGTTTTCCGTCGGGAGTGAATGTGTAGGAACGGTGACCATAGCCATCAGTAGAACCCCGCTCAATGCTGGCAACAGTGCGGTTTTGCTGGCGAATGTCAAGAATGGCTTGATAACCGTAGTTGACCCCTTGTCTGGTGCCTAACGTCTAGTCACGCCATTTATCCTGAGCGCGAGAGAAACCAAGGATCTGCGAGCAACTGGGTTTCTTATGACGGTTAGAAAGCTTTCGAGGCGTACCCACACTCGAT
>NZ_JAAELD010000253.1 GCF_024227015.1 Moraxella sp. | reverse complement strand
CGCCAACGTCGATTTACCCGAACCTGGATCACCCAACAAAATCAAACGTTTATTTTCAGGTTTAGCCACTGCCGTTAATACCGACTCTGGTTGAATTTGCGTCCAACGCTTCTGCAACTGTTTAAAATCATCCGCACCAAATTCATCTGGCAGTTCATCCAATTCGCCCTTCTCATGCAACCGACTCAAAATTTCCTTGGGCAACTCACGCGGCGGACGACTTTTCCGTACCATTTGGGGAACAAAAACATCCCTCAATAAAATGCGCCCATCATCTACGTCATCCCGTGACGGTGGCGTAAGCGCAGATAAATCAAGCACTTGATAGCGAGTTTTGACACGTTCGGCATAATTATCCAAATCAAAATCTGGCCAAACACCGCGAATAGACTCAAGATAATGCGTCCGATCTTGAGCCAATTGCGCTAGGAATAATTCCCGTAATTCTGATGTGACAATACCCGCTTTTTTAACGCGGCGCAAATAAGAACTGCTAACACTGGCTACATTAAATTCTTCTGGCAACGCACGCAATTCCAGGGCTTTCCACCGCCGCATTAATAAACGACTAT
>NZ_JAAELD010000252.1 GCF_024227015.1 Moraxella sp. | reverse complement strand
TTATTAAATCTGGTGTGCGTTTAACCAAATCAGAAATGACCCGTGGCGATATGCCATTTATTGGAGCAACCGAATTTAATAATGGCATTACCGAATTTGTGAGCAATACCAATGCCAGTCTTGATAAAAATATTTTGGGGGTAAATTATAATGGTAGCGTGGTAGAAAATTTTTATCACCCTTATGACTGCATCTTTTCTGATGATGTCAAAAGACTGGAATTAAAAAACAAAGATTATGCTAATAAATGGGTGTATTTATTTTTAAAAACCGCCATTTTGCAACAAAAAGAAAAATATCAATACGGTTATAAATTTAACGCCCAAAGAATGAGTAAACAAACCATTATGCTACCCACCGATGATAACGGTGAGCCAAATTGGGCGTATATGGAAAATATGATGAAAGCAGTTGAAATGAAAAAGATTTTGCAAATTTTACAACACTATGGACACTAAAATGCCCGCCATCAACGCCCTACTCCACTCCGCCGATAGCCTACTCATCACCGCAGGGGCAGGTATGGGCGTGGATTCGGGCTTGCCTGACTTTCGGGGCAATCACGGTATGTGGCAAGTCTACCCCGAGCTTGGCAGACAGCAAGTGGACTTTATGAGCATTGCCAATCCGACTGCTTTTCGCCAAAATCCCCATTTGGCTTGGGGCTTTTATGGTCATAGGCTTGCCCTGTATCGGCAGACCGTCCCACATCGGGGCTTTGGGGTGTTACTTGACATTGCCAAAACGGTAGGCGTGCCGTATTTTGTCTTTACCAGCAATGTGGACGGGCAGTTTGACAAAGCAGGCTTTGACCCTATGCGTATCTATGAATGCCACGGCTCTATTCATCATTTGCAATGTGCCAAGCCCTGCTGCCATAAGATTTGGACGGCGGACGGCTTAACGCCTGTGATTGACAATGACAAATGTGAGTGGCTTGGGGAGCTACCCACTTGCCCTGACTGTGGCGGGTTGGCTCGTCCTAATATCTTGATGTTTGGCGATTTTGCTTGGCAATCTCATCGCACGGACGAGCAAGAAACCCGCCTGCACAAGTTTTTGACAACCCACCAAAATCCTGTTGTCATCGAGATTGGAGCAGGAACAGCAATCCCGACGGTTAGACGCTTTGGCGATGGCTTTGCCCCACGTCTGATTCGCATTAACCTGCGAGAACCTGCCACACCCCAAGGCGGTATTGGACTTGGCATGACGGGCGTACATGGGATAGATGAGATTTGGCGGGCGTTGAATGCCAATGAGTGAAATTTTATACAATGCGAGTCTGTCTTTAAGAGTTATTATCATTTGCCAAAATATAACAACTCAGACCAAAACATTTGAATTAAATTAATAAAAATCCAGCCAATAAAAAAGACCCCGATGAATCAGGGTCTTTTTTATTAATCATCAATTAGTGATGATGACCGCCTTCGCCGTGTGCGTGGCCGTGTGCGATCTCATCAGCAGTCGCTGCGCGCACTTCTACGATCTCAACATCAAAAGTCAGCGCCTGACCTGCCAATGGGTGGTTGCCATCAACCACAACCTCTTCGTCAGTCACTTCTTTAACAGTAACCAACATCACATGACCGTCATCAGTCTGTGATTGAAATTGCATGCCCACTTCGATGTTATCCACACCTTGGAAGTTCGCGCGTGGCACAGACTGCACCGCTTCTGCGATGTATTCACCGTACGCATCTTCTGGCGCGATGGTCGCAACGAATTTATCGCCAGCAGACTTGCCTTCCATTTGAGCTTCTAGGCCTGGGATAATGTTGTGGTGACCGTGCAAGTATGCAAGTGGCGTACCACGAGATTGATCCAATGTCTCGCCTTGATCGTTGGTTAGTGTGTAGTTAAATTGAACCACAGAATCTTTTGTGATGGTTGTCATAAGAGCATTCCTATTTTTGATGAATAAATGTACGCGTTGGCATCCCAATCGCGATAACATTAGTTTCATTATAACAGACTTTTTGACTGATGTTGCTGATGTTACAAAAAACATTCAAATCCATCATGCCAGCCTGATCATCTGCGATTTGGTTAAATGACGGATTAATGATATGATAATGGCGCTGATAAATTAATAACCAATATAGGAAAAATATGAAATATATTGTTGATTTTACTAGATTTAATGAACATCTTGTTGATATTCATCTTAATTTTAAGGCGCAGGTGGATGCACCAACATTATGGCTGCCGACATGGATTGCAGGCAGTTATCTGATTCGCGAGTTTAGCAAAAACATCACCCTCGTACAGTACGATCATGATGATACACGACTCGATGCCGTTAAGCGCTCAAAGAATACTTATGAACTCACCCACATTAAGGCAGGAGATGTCGTCGATGTGCGTTATGAAGTGTATTGTCACGATCTGTCGGTGCGCGCAGCATTCTTGGATAATACGCGCTTGTTTGGGAACTTTAGTTCGCTACTCGTTATCCCGACAGGGCAAGAGAACAATAGCGCGAATATTTCACTACATGTACCAAATGCTTTTTATGCACTCAATCCCAACGCGACACTTGCCTGCGGTCTAAAGCATAATTGTGCTGATGATGCTGTTGGCAAGACTTATCATCTAGAGCCTGTTGCCGCCTTTGAAAGCTACGATTATCCATTTGAAATCAGCACTCAGGATGAATTTACCTTTACGATCACAGACGCTGATAGCAAAAGCCTGCCGCATCGTTTTTTTATCGCGGGTAAGCATCATGGACACCTGTCACGCCTACAACAAGACGTACAGAAAATTTGTCAAACTTACCTAGACGAGCTGGGCAGTGCGCCATTTGAAGATTATACCTTCATGACCATGGTGACGGGTTCAGATTATGGCGGTCTTGAGCACATCAATTCTACCGCACTGGTCAGTCCGCGCACCGACCTGCCAAGCATTCATGAAAGTACTATCCCGAGCGACGATTATCAGCGCTATCTAGGGCTATGCAGCCATGAGTATTTTCACGCATGGTGGGTAAAAACAGTACGCCCTGACGTGATGATGGATTCACAATTACAAACTGAAGCGCCTTCGTCATTATTATGGGTCTTTGAGGGATTCACCAGCTATATCGATGATCTGATGCTGCTGCGTTCGGGCGTGATTGATAAAGCGTCTTACCTAAAACTGCTCGCCGCACAGATTAATCGCTACTATCAGACCGCTGGTCGCGACCTACAAAGCGTCGCCGAATCCAGCTTTGACGCTTGGATTAAACTGTATCGACCCGACGAGAATTCCACCAACCAAGGCGCAAGCTACTACAATAAAGGCGCACTCATCGCCCTACTACTGGATCTTACCTTACTAAAACACTCCAACGGCAAATATCGCTTATTCGATGTCGTCAGAGCCTTCTACGCCAAAGCACTTAAACAAGACAATCGTCGCTTTGGCATGACGCATGAGAACCTTGGTGACGTGGTTAGCCAGATGATCGGGCGTGATGTGTGGCAGGCATTTTTTGACAATTATGTCATCGGGCGCCAATCACTGCCCATTGAAGACATGCTGGCAGAATTTGGCATTGAAATTACCGCCAAAGCCCAACAAAGAGCCTGGGGCATGACGACAGAAGAGTTGCCAAGCGGCATCAAAATCAAGCATCTCATCCGCCAAAGCCCAGCCAGCAAAGCAGGACTATCCGCCAATGATGTCATCGTAGCCATCGACAGGCTAAAAGCAAGTCAAAAACTCATCGAGACCACCACGAAGCGTCAAAGTCATGATGACAAGCCTATCGTCGTTCATGCATTTCGCCGAGATGAGCTCATGACATTTAGTGTTCATGGTGGATCATTTGAATATCGACAAGTCAGCTTGGTTGATAACACCAATGGCATCTGGCTAAACTAACTCAAAGCTTATCATTAATAAAAAACACCCTAAAATTTTGGGCGTTTTTTATTATTTGATTGATGGTG
>NZ_JAAELD010000251.1 GCF_024227015.1 Moraxella sp. | reverse complement strand
GGCCAAATCGCCTCCCCACAATAAACGTTGAAGCCGCTGTGATGCCATTGCATCATATTTTCAATGATCGCATCGTTGATTTTGCCCTCGGCTTTGAGCATCTTAAAAACTTCGTAACGGAACATGTCCTCTAAATCTTTTGGATTCGGTGTCGGATTAACCCTAAAAGCACCCTCACCGTAAAAGCAGCCATCGGTTATCAGCACGTGGGCATGGGGATGAAATCCAAGGAAGTCGCCAAAGGACTGTATTGCGATTACGGCGCCGGGGTCGGCATCCTCATCGGAAACCGCATGCTTTAAATACACGCTCAGCACTTTCCAGACGCATTGACTCAGTTTGGACAGCAGCTTGCGATCGAACATAAAATAGATTCGCAGTCGCTTGGGAATGCTGAATACCCACTGGCGATGGGGCACATATTTCAAAACATTTTCACACAGCTCTTCGCCAAAAACCACCACCCGTTTTTGATGACATGTCGGGCAGAAGTGTCTGCGCTTGCAAGAAAATGGTAATAAATGCTAATGGTTACAGTCATAGCATTTAACACGGGCGAATCCACAGTGCAAATCTCCGCAATCAAGCCCGCCCTGGCGCGAGTAACTACATCTGAATTCAAGGCTTGGGTTCATGGCTTAGGAAACGGTCCCTTGCAATTGAAACATGAAACCAGGTCTGGGCCAGGGATAGCGCATGATCACATCCATGACATAGGGTCGCCAGAACCCGTAACGCTGTTGATAGCG
>NZ_JAAELD010000250.1 GCF_024227015.1 Moraxella sp. | reverse complement strand
TCGCACGCATTCCACGCTTGATAAATGTCATCGGCAATTTCAAAGGGATTGCTGTTTGCCCAACCTAGCTCGGCACGGGTTAAAGCGATTTCATCATTACCCAATGGAGCTCCGTGGCTATCTTCTTTGCCTTGTTTATTGGGACTGCCTAGACCGATAATGGTTTTGCAGATGATGAGTGTGGGTTTGGTGGTTTCAGCTTTGGCTTGTAGGGTTGCTTCACGAATGGCATCGGCATCGTGTCCGTCCACGTGGAGTACTTGCCAATTATAGCTTTCAAAACGCTTGGCAGTGTCGTCTGAGAACCAGCCTTCCACTTCGCCGTCAATAGAAATGCCATTATCGTCATAATAGGCGATGAGCTTGCCCAGTCCTAACGTGCCAGCGAGCGAACAGGCTTCGTGCGACACGCCTTCCATAAGACAGCCATCCCCCAAAAAGCAGTAGGTATAATGGTCGATAATGGCGTTATCGGGTTTGTTAAATTGTCCTGCCAAAGTTTTTTCGGCTAAGGCAAAACCCACCGCATTGGCAATGCCCTGCCCCAAAGGCCCTGTGGTCGTCTCAATGCCGTCCGCATAGCCGTGTTCAGGGTGTCCTGCGGTTTTGGCGTGGAGTTGGCGGAAATTTTTGATGTCGTCAATGGTCAAATCATAACCCGACAAATGTAACAAGGCGTACAGTAGCATAGAGCCGTGTCCGTTTGATAACACAAAGCGGTCTCGGTTTGCCCATTTGGCATTTTTGGGGTTGTGATTCAAAAATTCACGCCACACGACTTCGGCAATGTCCGCCATGCCCATGGGAGCCCCAGGGTGTCCTGAGTTGGCTTTTTGAACAGCGTCCATGGCAAGGATACGAATGGCGTTGGCGTTGTGGCGTTGGTTTAAGGGAGTTGGCATAAGGAGTATCCAAATTCTAGAAGTGAAAATTTGCGGTATTATAGCATATTACGCCTTATTGGGCGAATTTTGGCAATAAAAAACCGCTTAATCCTAAGACTAAACGGTTTGTATGAAAACATTATTTCAACACTTCAAGTCCACCCATATAAGGCTGTAACACCTTAGGAATATTGACCGTGCCGTCTGCGTTTTGGTGGTTTTCTAAGATAGCAAGGAGCGTTCTACCCACCGCAAGCCCTGAGCCGTTTAGGGTATGCACAAGCTCAGTTTGTTTGCCGTCCTTGACCCTTGCCCCCATACGGCGAGCCTGAAAATCGCCACAGTTAGAACAGCTACTAATCTCACGGTAAGTATCCTGAGACGGTAGCCACACTTCAATATCATAAGTCTTAACCGCTCCAAAACCCATGTCGCCTGTGCATAGCGTGATGACACGATAAGGGAGTTCTAGGGCTTGCAAAATACTCTCGGCTTGGGCAGTCATCTCTTCTAGGGCTTGCATGGACGTGTCCGCTCGTACGATTTGCACCATTTCTACTTTTTCAAATTGGTGCTGACGGATAAGCCCACGAGTATCCCGCCCTGCTGACCCTGCTTCACTTCTAAAACAAGGCGTATGAGCGGTGAGTTTTATCGGCAAATCACTCGGAGCGAGCATGGTATCACGCACGGTGTTGGTGAGTGGCACTTCGCTTGTCGGTATCATATAATAGCTGTCTGACACCTTAAATAAGTCTTCTTCAAATTTAGGCAGTTGCCCTGTCCCTTTTAAGCTCTCGGCATTTACCATATAAGGCACATACATTTCGGTGTAGCCCTTACTGATGTGCGTGTCTAGCATAAACTGAATCAACGCTCGGTTCAGTCTGGCAAGTCCGCCCTTTAATGTGCTAAATCTTGCCCCTGTCAATTTGCTCGCCAACGCAAAATCAAGCTGTCCTAAGCCTTCGCCGATGTCGGTATGGTCTTTAATCTCAAAATCAAAGACTCGTGGCACGCCCCATTTGCGTACTTCCACGTTGTCGCTCTCGTCCGCCCCCACAGGCACGCTGTCATCGGGTAGGTTCGGTATGGCAAGGCTTGCATTTGTGATGACCGCTTGCAAATCCCTTAGCTCGTTTTCGGCGGTTTTCATCTCATCGCTAACCTTTTCCATTTGGGCAAGCAGGTCATCGGCATTTTCGCCACTGCGTTTTAATTCGCCAATCTTTTTTGCCCCTGCGTTTTTTTGAGCTTGCAATTCTTCGGTACGAACTTGTAGCTCTTTGCGTTTGGTTTCTACGTCTGTCCAAAACGCCACATCAAGTTCATAGCCACGGGTTGCCAGTTTTTCTTTTAAGGCGGTCAAATCGGTGCGTAATAATTTGGGGTCTAGCATGGTTTACCTACGAATGTTCTAAAATTAAAAATGATGCCTATCATAGCAAAAAAGGCGTGAAATTTCAGCAAGTTTGCCTATTTTTGGGCAAATTTTAGCAAATTGCGCGATTTTTAAAGTTTTTGGTTTATTTTTTGGCATAAAATCGGTAATATAGGCGCAAATTTCTATTTTATTTTTGGCAATCCCAAAAAGGAGCTGATCGTGAGCAAGGCGCTTTACCCTTACACCCTAAAACCCATCGCACTGAACATGACCGACGCGGAATTTCGTGGCGCACAGCTTGCCTTGTTCGAAAAAGGCGCGAGCAACTTTACCCTAAAGTCCATTCGTACCAAAGAATGGGTCGTTATGGCATTGGTGGTGGCAGCGGCGATCGCAGGACTTGTATTTGTTAGCGGCTATTCGACGATCATTTTTTGGATTATGTTGGCACTTGTGGGCATCTACTTGTTGGCGCGCACCTTGGGACTAAAATGGTACATGCGCCGCGAATACGACAAGCAAGTAGCCGGCACACAGATGCCTGAAGAGATGGCGAATGTACAATTAGGCGTGCAGTCGCATGGTCTGGTGATGAGCGTTCCTGCGCCTGCCGGCATGCTAAATAACCCCCAAATGCGCGGCATGCAAATGCGTTCAGCGCCAATGCAATCGGCGGTCATCCCTTGGAATACCGTCAGCAGCTGGGATGAAACCGATGAGTATGTATTCATGATGTTCGAGATGAGAGGGCAAAAAGGCAGCCAAATCATTCCAAAGCGCCTAGAGAATAATGGCCTGCCCATCAAAACCATCGTCAAACATCTGTCAGAAGTAAAACCAAAAGGTCTAGAATCACTGACACAGACCGTTTAATAGCCGATTAGC
>NZ_JAAELD010000249.1 GCF_024227015.1 Moraxella sp. | reverse complement strand
TTTTCTTCTTTTCTTTATTTGTCTTTTTCCTATTGTCTCTTATGCCAATGACAATGCCAAACTAAACTTTACGCCATTATTTGCCCCATTATCCGATGCCATGGGAGCGGTAAAGCAAAACAATACCCAACAAGCCAAAGATGATTTGATTGTCATAGAAAAAGAATTAAATAATATCGGCAAAGACACCAACCGCCAAAGCATATTATATCAAGAAACAATCACCGCCTTAAATCACGCCAAAGCCAATCCCAATAACGACACGCTAAAAGAGCTATCCATAAAACTCTACGCTTATGAAAAAGAGCAAAACCCCGTGGATTATGGCATTAAACGCCGTCAATTTGCCAAAAATATCACGCCTGTATTAAATGAATTAGATACCGCTATTCAAGAAATGGGCAAGGGCGGCAATATTGAAAAAGTCAAATCGGTTTATCACACGTTTAATAAAACATGGGTCGCCAATGAAAGGGTGGTGAGAAATACCAGCATGGCTCATTATGGCAAAATAGAAACCGCTATGGCAATGATACGAGTGGGAGCAGAAAATAATCCGCCCAATATCGTCATGATGACGGATAATATGGCAATTTTAAAATCAACAATTGATAGTTATAATCAAGGCGATGAATTAACCGAAATTAAAAATGACAAAGTGGATTTGGTATATGGGGCAGAGTTATTAAAACAAGGCTTAACTGCTTTTAAAAATAATGATAAAGCAGCTGCCCAAGCCAAATTGGGCGAATTTATCCAAATCTGGGCGAGTATTGAGGGCGATGTGCGTACCCGAGATGCCAAGCTGTATGCCGAGATTGAAAGCGATGTGCCTGTGATTATGGCAAAGGGCGACACGGCAAGTGTGGATAAGTTGGCAAGTTTGATAGAACGCTTGCAAGCGATTAACCCACACGCTCGCTATTCGTGGGTGGACGCCATGCTGATTTTGCTCCGTGAGGGGCTTGAAGCTTTGCTTATTGTCATGGCACTTTTGACCGCCTTGACGGTGGCAGGACAACCCAAGGGCAAAAAATTGGTCATGGCAGGGGTCGGCACGGGACTGGTGGCAAGCCTTGTTGGGGCGTGGGCGTTGGCGCGACTTTTCCCTGCTCTAACATCAGGGGCGAACCGTGAGGCATTGGAGGGGGCGGTCGGTATCGTGGCGGTCGTCATGATGATAGGTGTGGGGGCGTGGCTACATTCTAAATCATCCGTCAAGGCGTGGAATGCCTATATCAACAAGCACATGGGCGTGGCGTTATCCACAGGAAGCATGGCAGGGCTGTTTGGCTTGGCGTTTTTGTCGGTGTTTCGAGAGGGGGCGGAGACGGTGCTGTTTTATGCAGGGATTTTGCCAAGCATTGCCATGAGTGAGTTTGTGCTGGGGATAGCGGTGGCATTGGGCGTGCTTTTTGTGGTGGCAGTTGTCATGGCAAAAACGTCCGTTAAATTGCCCATTCCGCTACTGTTTAAAATCTTAACGTGGCTCATCTATGCTTTGGGATTTAAGATTTTGGGCGTGAGCATTTCGGCACTACAACTGACAGGGCATTTGCCCCGAGATGTGGTAGATGTGCCTAGCGTGGCGTTTTTGGGGATTTATCCGAGTGTACAAGGCTTGGCGGTGCAGGCGGTGTATGTGACGATATGTATATTGGTATGGCTGACATCAGTGCGCAAATCAGTTAAATAAAAGCAACCCACCGCAACAATATGAAAATTTAACTGTAAAACCATAGAAAAATTAGGTATATTATCAATAAACTTATAACTAGTAATTAGCGAGGCAACATGCAATACCCAGCTAAAAAAATCTCTTTGGTGACCGCTTTAATCTTCGCATTAAGTGCCTGTGGTGGCGATAAAGCTCCTGAAAAAGCTCCAGAACCTACAAAAGCAGAAACTGCACCTGCTGCCACAGTAGTGGCACCCGCTGAGAATAAAGCAGAGGTCACTCAAGAGCCGATCCAGGAACCTGCCACACAAACAGAGCCAACTCAAGCGCCAGAGCCTGTAGCAGAGGCACCTACCGAGACAGCTGCTGCACCTGTTGAGGCGCTGTCTATCGAGGAAGGTAAGAAACGTTACGAGCAAACATGCAAGGTTTGTCATGATCAAGGGTTGCTTGATGCGCCTAAGCTTAGCGATAAAGCCGAGTGGGCAAAACGCCTAGAAAAAGGCGTTGATAAGCTACACGAACATTCTGCAAAGGGCTTTAATAAGATGCCTGCGCAGGCGGTAGGAGCTGTCACAGAAGCAGAAGTATATGCGGCAGTTGATTATATGCTAGAGCAAGCTAAGTAATCATTTGTATTAACTAATAATAAAAAACCACGTCCTAAGACGTGGTTTTATGTTTTAGACTTTATCCAGTGCTTGTTCTAAGTCAGCGATCAAGTCGTCAATATGCTCGATACCAATTGACAGTCGGACCATGTCTTCACTAACACCGGCTTTGGCAAGCTCTTCTTCGCTTAGCTGACGGTGCGTGGTGGTAGCAGGGTGGCAAGCCAAGCTCTTGGCATCGCCAATATTAACCAGACGCGTGAATAATTGTAGAGCATCAATAAAGCGAGTACCGCCAGAGCGACCATCTTGCACACCAAAAGATAGAATGGCCGATGGTTTACCTTTTAGGTATTTTTTGGCGAGGTCATGCTGTGGGTGCGTGCTTAGACCTGCATAGTTTACCCAGTTTACCTTTGGATGATTTTGTAGGTATTCTGCGATTTTTTGAGTGTTTTCGGTGTGGCGCTCCATGCGTAGCGATAGCGTTTCTAGTCCTTGTAGGATCAAGAATGCATTCATCGGGCTGATAGTACCGCCTGTGTTGCGCAGTGGTACCACGCGCGCACGCCCAATGAAAGCTGCCGCGCCCAGCGCTTCTACATAATTTACGCCATGATAGCTTGGGTCGGGGGTGTTTAGGGATTTGAAGCGCGCAGCGTTATCGCTCCAGGGGAATTTGCCACTATCAACGATGATGCCGCCTAGGCTCGTGCCATGACCGCCGATGTATTTGGTCAAAGAATGTACGACGATGTCAGCACCATGCTCGAATGGCTTTAGTAGTGCAGGCGTGGCGACAGTATTGTCCACGACGACAGGTACACCATATTCGTGAGCGATGGCACTGATTGCCTCTAGGTCGATGATGTTACCCAATGGGTTACCGATGCTTTCGATGAATACAAGCTTGGTTTTGTCATCGATTTTATCGCGTAGGCTCTCAGGATTATCACCATCAAAGAATCTTACGTCGATGCCTTGCTTAGGCAGAGTATGGGCGAATAGATTGTAGGTGCCGCCATAGAGTGTGGAGACGGATGTGATGTTATCGCCTGCCTCAGCCAATGTCTGAATGGTGTAAATGATCGCTGTCATGCCTGATGCGACGGCTAGAGCTCCAATGCCGCCTTCTAATGCAGCAAGGCGCGCTTCTAACACGGCTGTTGTTGGGTTCATGATGCGAGTGTAGATATTGCCCTGTACTTTTAGGTCGAACAGATCAGCGCCATGCTGGGTGTCGTCAAAGGCGTATGAGGTGGTTTGATAGATGGGTACAGCAACTGCCTTAGTGGTGGGGTCTGGGCTAAAGCCTGCATGAATGGCAAGGGTTTCGTCTCTATGGGTCATGATAATCCTCATGAATAATGATAAAATACAAGCAACATCATAACAAAATTACCAAAAAAGGCAAGGTGGGATTGCCCATAAAACAAAAAAATCCACTCGCATGGAGTGGATTTTTTTTGTTGGGCTGGATTAGCCACCGAAGTCATCAAGTAAGATGTTTTCATCTTCTACGCCCAAATCTTTGAGCATCTTGATAACCGCAGCATTCATCACCGGAGGACCACACATATAGAATTCACAGTCTTCTGGCGCTGGGTGGTCTTTGAGATACTCTTCATAAAGCACGTTATGAATGAATCCAGTGTAACCTTCCCAGTTGTCTTCAGGCTGTGGGTCAGACAAGGCAACATGCCATTCGAAGTTGTCGAATTCTGCTGCCAGACCGTCATAATCTTCAACGTAGAACATCTCACGCTTTGAACGTGCGCCATACCAGAAGCTGATTTTTCGATCTGATTTTAGACGTTTTAATTGGTCAAAGATGTGTGAACGCATCGGTGCCATACCTGCACCACCACCGATGAATACCATCTCAGCCTTAGTATCTTTGGCGAAGAATTCACCATAAGGACCTGATACGGTGATCTTGTCGCCTGGTTTTAGGCTAAATACATAAGATGACATCTTGCCTGGTGGGATACCTTCTGGACCACGCGGTGGTGGACTTGCGATACGAATGTTAAACTTGATGATGCCCTTTTCTTCTGGGTAGTTGGCCATCGAGTAAGCACGAATCACAGGCTCATCAACCTTGGACGTATAACGCCATAGGTTAAAGTTATCCCAATCTTCATGATATTCTTTGGCGATGTCGAAGTCTTTGTAATGTACTTCGTGCGGTGGCGCTTCTAACTGCACATAACCACCTGCACGGAACGGCACAACTTCGCCCTCAGGGATTTTTAGGGTAAGCTCTTTAATAAACGTTGCTACGTTCTCGTTAGAGATAACCTCACATTCCCATTTTTTGACATCGAAGAATTCAGGGTCGATCTCGATTTTCATGTCTTGTTTTACCGCAACTTGACACGCCAAACGCATGCCTTCACGGATTTCACCTTGGGTAAAATGACCTTCTTCGGTAGGTAGGATTGAACCACCACCGTCAAGTACTTTACAACGACACTGACCACAAGTACCACCACCACCACAAGCTGATGATAGGAAGATGCCTTCGCCAGCTAGGGTTTGTAGTAGTTTGCCACCTGCGGCAGTTACTACGTTATTATCAGGGTTTTCGTTAATATTGATGGTTACCTTGCCAGAGCTTACCAATCTTGAGCGTGCGATGAGAATGATCACCACAAGGCTCATGATAATGGCGGTAAACATGGCGACACCGCCAAATGCTGTACCAAACATGTTTTCTCCTTATAAGCTCATACCGCCGAATGACATGAAGCCAAGCGACATAAGACCAACGGTGATGAAAGTGATGCCAAGACCACGAAGTGGGGCAGGGACATCCGAGTATTTTAGTTTCTCGCGAATACCAGCTAGAGTTGCAATCGCCAGAGCCCAACCTAGACCTGAGCCCACGCCATACACTACAGATTCACCAAAGTTATAATCACGCTCTACCATGAACAGTACGCCACCCATGATGGCACAGTTAACGGTGATCAGCGGTAGGAATACGCCCAGAGCGTTATATAGGGCTGGCATGAACTTATCAAGGAACATCTCCATGATTTGAACAACAGCAGCAATCAGCGCAATATAACTCAAAAGTCCCAAGAATGACAGGTCCGTACCAGGAAAACCTGCCCACGCAAGCGCGCCATCTTTAAGAAGAAATTGGTAAAGTAGGTTGTTTAGCGGTACACAGATTGCCATGACCACGATAACCGCAATACCTAGACCAATCGCGGTAGATACTTTTTTGGAAACGGCGATGAACGTACACATACCCAAGAAGAAGGCAAGTGCCATGTTCTCGATGAATACGGACGTAATGAATAAACTGATGTAATGTCCCATTAGTGTCCTCCCATGCCTTTGGATTGTGGTTTCATGGTAAATTCAGCAGGCTCAACTTGTTCAGGCTTCCAGATACGGACGATCGCAATGAACAGCGCAATCACGAAGAATGCTGATGGTGGCAGTAGTAATAGACCGTTTGGAATGTACCAACCGCCATCGGTTGCTTTTTCAAGCAATTGAATGCCGAACCAGCTACCATTACCTAAGATTTCACGAATGGTGGCAACGAAAATAAGTACCGCAGAGTAGCCTAAGCCGTTACCGATACCATCTAGGAAGCTTGGAATCGGTGGGTTGCTCATCGCATAGGCTTCAGCACGACCCATAACGATACAGTTGGTGATGATCAGACCAACGAATACCGACAATGACTTAGCGACGTCATAAGCGACGGCTTTTAGGATCTGGTCAACCACAATAACCAAAGACGCGATCACGACCATCTGTACGATAATACGGATAGATGACGGGATTTGGTTACGAATGATCGAGATAAAGAAGCTAGAAAATGCCGTTACCAATGTCAAAGCAATACACATTACCAAGGCGTTTTTTACACTGGTGGTTACCGCAAGTGCTGAACAAATACCTAGGATCTGTAATGCGATCGGGTTGTTATTAAAAATCGGCGTGGTTAAAATCTTTTTGGTGTCTGCCATGATTATGCTCCTTTGCCGTCAGCGGTGCCAGCTTTTAGGTTTTCTAGGAATGGCTTGTAACCATTCTCACCCAGCCAAAACTGAACCATGTTATGCACACCACGACCTGTTAGAGTAGCGCCACTGATGCCGTCTACTTGTTCAGGTTTAGCAGTGCCTGCCTTGGCAACGCCCATGACGAGCTCGCCGTTTTCGTTATATAGTTTTTTGTCGTTCCAAAGCGCGCGCCATGGCTCGTCGGTGATACGAGAACCTAGACCCGGGGTCTCTTTGTGCTCGTAAAAGTTCACACCTTTGATGGTGTTGAAGTCTTTATCTAGAGTAAGTAGACCGTAGATCTGACCCCATAGACCAGCACCGTGGAATGGCAGTACCAAGGTGTCAATGCCGCCATTGGTGTCTTTGGCAAGATAAACTTTACTGAATTTTGGCTTGCCACCGATGCCTGCCACGTCATTATCAAGTGGTGTACTTAGTGCTGGCGTACGGGCAGCTTTAGCGATGCTGTAGCCATTCACATCAGTGATGCCTGCTTGGCTAAGCTCTTCTTCAGTGGCAAATTTACCTGTTTCTAGATTGATCATTTTGACTTCAAAGTCAGCAAAGCGTTCAGCAACGACGCTGTTGGTGTCTTTGTTTGGGTCAAATTTACCTGCAGCGATCAAGACGTTCTTATTGAAGTCTAGCGTGCTGTTTTCGGTTTGCTTTGGTTTTAGACCAACCGCAACCGATGATACTGCAATGGAGCAAACCAAGCACAGCACCAATGCAGTTACGACTGTCGTAACATTACTATTTTTGGCTGACATGACGCAATCTCCGTGCTGTTTGACGTTTGATGTTGGCTTGTTTGACGAAGTAGTCAAATAGCGGGGCGAACAAGTTGGCGAATAGGATGGCCAGCATGATGCCTTCTGGGAAAGCAGGGTTTACCACACGGACAACCACAGTCATAAAGCCGATTAATAGACCGTAGCACCAGCGACCTGTGTTGGTATGTGCTGCTGATACAGGGTCAGTTGCCATGAATACCGCACCGAACATGAAGCCACCAATAACTAGGTGCCAATGTGGTGCAAGGCTCATCATTGGGTTTTCGCCGCCGATTAGGTTGAAGATGAATGCAGTCACCACAAGACCAATCACAGAACCTGCGATCACACGCCATGAAGCGATCTTCGTCCACAGTAGACCTACTGCACCGATCAAGATGGCAAGGGTTGATACTTCACCAATAGAGCCTTGCATGTTGCCCAAGAATGCGTCTGTCCAAGTGATCACTTGACCATAGGCGTTCACGAACTGATCGGGACTTACGCCAGCTGCTGCTAGACCTAATGGTGTTGCACCACTAAAGCCGTCCACCGCTGTCCATACCGCATCGCCTGACATATAAGCAGGATAAGCGAAATATAGGAACGCACGACCAGCAAGGGCAGGGTTAAGGAAGTTCTTACCAGTACCGCCAAACACTTCTTTTGCAACAACCACACCAAAGCTGATACCTAGGGCAACTTGCCATAGTGGTACATCTGGTGGTAGTGATAGGGCAAATAGCACAGAAGTAACGAAGAAGCCTTCGTTGACTTCGTGACCACGCACCACAGCAAAGATGATTTCCCATAGAATGCCTACTGCGAAAGTCACCGCATAGATAGGTAGGAATTGCATCGCGCCATAGACGAAGCACGCCCAGATGCTATTAGGATCATAGCCTGCCATGCCGGTGATGGCTGTGCGCCAGCCAGTTGGTTCAAGACCAAGTTGGCTGATGGCAGTTAGCGCTTGAAAACCGACGTTGTACATGCCCCAGAACATCACAGGGAAAGTGCATAGCCATACGGTGATCATGATACGCTTTAGGTCGATACCATCACGCACGTGAGAGGCGCTGTATGTCTGAGAGCTTGGTTGACGGAAAAACGTGTCAAACATCTCAAAAACGGCATAATATTTTTCGTACTTACCACCTTTGGTGAAGGATGGCTCTATACGGTCAAAGATATTGTGAATAAATTTCATCGTTTAGCCTTCCTGCTCAATACGGGTCAAGTTATCACGCAAAATATCACCAAATTCGTATTTGCCAGGTGACACAAAGGTGCATAACGCCAAATCTTCTTCATCAAGCTCAAGCGCACCAAGCTCTACTGCTTCGATGATGTCGCCTACGATGAGCGAGCGAAGTAGCTGAGTTGGTAGGTAGTCTTGCGGCATGACTTTTTCGAATGAACCGATTGGCACCATCGCACGAGGTGAGCCATTGGTAGACGTGGTAAAATCGTATTTTTTGCCACCGAAGAACTGCGAGATGTAGATTGGCAGCATAGAGAAACGATTAAAACCAGGGGTGAAGAAGTGCAGGGCAGGGCGTTCACGACCTTCAGCCAATGCTGATACTTGGTTGTGGAAGCGACCTAGGTAGGCAATGTTACCAGCAGCAGCGCGACCTGATAGCACCGAACCTGAGATGACGCGATTGTCATTGCCTTTAAGCTCGTTGGCAGTCAATTCTGCCAAATCAGCACCGCGAATGGTACGGATAAGACGTGGGTTATTAACTGCAGGGCCTGCAAGGCTGATCACGCGGTCGGTGTAGATGCGACCAGTGGTGAATAGCTTACCAATGGCGATCACGTCTTGATAGCCGATTGTCCATACACTTGCGCCGCGTCCTAGTGGGTGCAAAAAGTGAATGTGCGTGCCAGCGTTACCTGCTGGGTGCTTGCCTGTAAAGCCTTCATAAACGGTGTCATTAGCGACGTTCGTTGCTTTGGCAGGTGCAGTTTCGCCGTGGCAGACGTAAGTCTTTGGCGACAACGTTGAAATAACTGCCAAGCCGTCATTAAATGCATCGATGTTGTCATTAATGATGCGCGTAGGATCGATGGTTAGAGGGTTGGTGTCCGTAGCAGTTACAAAGATCGCTGAAGGTACGCTATCGATCTCTGGCGTGCGACTAAAAGGACGGGTGCGGAACGCTGTCCATTCACCTGAAGCCACCAATTGTTCTTTTACTGCCTCACGGTCAATAGACGCAAGGTCTGCAGCTGCATAGGCATTAAAGGTAACTTCATCTGCTGCGCTAGGGTTGGCAGCGATGACGATGCTTTCAAACACACGGCGCTCGCCACGATTCACAGAAACGATGCGACCGCTCACAGGGGCAGTATATTTAACACCCGCGCGTTTTTTGTCTTCAAACAACACTTGCCCTTTGGCGACGGTATCGCCTTCCTTGACACTCATGGTTGGACGCATACCGATGTAGTCATAACCGATAAGCGCAACGTGAGTTGGCGTGTGTTCGCTAATCTCGTTGGCGGGTTCGCCCGAGATGGGCAAGTCCAAGCCTTTTTTGATGGTAATCATAAGCGGATACTTAAATTAAGACCAAAACACACCAGCGCGGGCAAACCCCAGTTAAAACGTGGCTACCTGAACGGCTGGCTACCAAATTTTCCAAGAAACATCCAAAACTTACTGGCGTGGCATCGCCAACTGGTAAGTTACTTTTGTCTAAAGGAATTCATGCAAACGCCGCTTGGCATATCACAACTATGTTGCTACTATTTTACCAAATCTGCTAAGCGTGCAATAAACCTTTCTATTATACGCTAAATTGACAAAAAATTACAGACTTTTCGGCAAATTAGCCATTAAAAACAAGGTTAAGTGAATGATTTTAATTGTCTTTTTGAATTACTGAGAAATGATTTGATATTTTTTAAAAAATGTTGCCAAATTTTGTGGGGAATTTGTTAAAATCCTTGAGTAATTCTTGAAATGATTTATTGTTAATTTATATTAAAAGGTGTGTTATG
>NZ_JAAELD010000248.1 GCF_024227015.1 Moraxella sp. | reverse complement strand
ATCTTGATGATAACGCCCTTTATCGACATAGTGATTTGTCAGCTCTTTACGATCCCACTCAAGAAGATGAAAAGGAACAAAAGGCACGCGAATTTGATCTTAACTATATCACTTTGGATGGCGATATTGCCTGTATGGTTAATGGTGCAGGATTGGCAATGGCAACAATGGACGTGATAAAAATGCGTGGTGGTGAGCCTGCCAATTTTCTTGATGTTGGTGGGGGTACGACAGCGGATAAAGTGACGGAGGCTTTTAAAATCATTTTGTCTGATCCAAAAGTTAAAGCGATTTTGGTCAATATTTTCGGTGGTATCGTCAGATGTGATTTGATTGCTGAAGGTGTCATTCATGCGATTAAGGAAACAGGAACGCAATTACCTGTGATTGCACGTTTAGAAGGCACGCATGTTGATAAGGGCAAGGCTCTGTTGAAAGAAAGTGGTTTATCGGTTATTCCAGCCGATGATTTGGATGATGCGGCTAAAAAAGCCGTCTTAGCAGTTAAAGGATGACAAAATGAGTATTTTAGTTGATACAGACACCAAAGTTATTTGCCAAGGATTTACAGGTAAACAAGGGACTTTTCACTCTGAACAATGCCTTGCTTATGGAACGGGGTTAGTGGGTGGCGTAACCCCAGGGCGCGGTGGACAAACTCATTTGGGTTTGCCCGTTTTTGATACAGTGCGTGAGGCTGTATTTGCGACGGGCGCGACGGCAACAATGATTTATGTCCCAGCGGCTTTTGCGGCAGATGCCATTTTGGAGGCGGCGGATGGTGGTATTAAAATCATTGTGTGTATTACCGAAGGCATTCCTGTATTGGATATGCTCAAAGTCAAAACTGCCCTGACTGATCATTATCCAGAAGTACGCTTGATTGGTCCTAATTGTCCTGGGATTATTACCCCTGGTGCGTGTAAAATGGGGATTATGCCAGGGCCAATACATCAATCGGGGCAAGTTGGTGTTGTCTCGCGTTCTGGTACATTGACTTATGAAGCCGTCGCTCAAACCACAAAGAATGGTTTAGGACAAAGCACTTGTATTGGGATTGGTGGTGATCCCATTCATGGCATGGACTTTATAGATTGTTTAAAATTATTTGAGGATGATCCCCAAACGGAAGGCATTGTCATGGTTGGTGAAATTGGTGGCACTGACGAAGAAGCGGCGGCGGATTATATCAAGTCTTCCATCAGCAAACCTGTTGTTGCTTATATTGCTGGTGTGACTGCTCCCCCTGGTAAACGTATGGGACATGCGGGGGCAATCATCGCAGGTGGTAAGGGGACAGCACAAGATAAATTTACTGCCTTAGAAGCGGCAGGCGTGACATTGGCGCGAAATCCAACTGAGATAGGTGTTCGTATTCTAGAACGTTTGAAAAATTAGGGTAATAAATTTTCTGGTTAAATAGGGGAAGCGGCGGAAAATAATGGACGCAAAAATTCAATATAATGGGAAAACGCTTACATTCGATAAGCCTCGAGTGATGGGAGTTTTGAATGTAACGCCAGATTCGTTTTCGGATGGTGGGAAATATAATCGGCT
>NZ_JAAELD010000247.1 GCF_024227015.1 Moraxella sp. | reverse complement strand
GCGCAATGCCTGAACGCTGCTGAGATTGGACTTGAGCATAACTTAGGTCTTACCTGCGACCCGATAGCGGGATTGGTGCAGGTGCCTTGCATCGAGCGCAATGCCATGGCATCGGTTAAGGCGATCAATGCAGCACGTCTTGCGCTTCGGGGTGATGGCTCGCATCATGTGTCACTTGATAAAGCCATTCTGACCATGAAAGAGACTGGTCGCGACATGATGGATAAATACAAAGAAACCGCACGCGGAGGTTTGGCTGTCTATGCCGACAGTCGCATTCCTACCGCCACCATTGGCATTAATGCGGGCTTTAGTCAATGCTAGACTGGGATAGTATTCTACCCAAACAAAAAGATCTCTAAAATTAGAGATCTTTTTGTTTTATGAATGACAAGCGATTAGTTCGTAATTTCTGGTGTTTTAGAGATTAGCTTGTTCAGTGTCCATACAGGTTTTACATTATCACCTTCGGTAACGCTCGTTTGCTTAACATCTAGCACATAGCGGAAACCTTCTTCATATTCAAAACCTTCGATATCACCGCTTAGCACGTTAAAGTTGCGATCGATAGTGCGACGGTATTGTAGGCATTCGCCAGCGACTTTAGTGTCAGTCGTGCTGGTTAGTTCGCACACAGCTTTACGTGGTGCGATCTCTACCTGAAAACTTGGAATATCAATGATTTTAACTTCCTTGGTTTGACCCTCTAGCGTCATGACGCGCGTATCATTTAGGTTATTCGATGCACAGCCTGTCAGAGCAATAGCGGCAGCGGTCAATGCGATGGCAAATTTTTTCATGGTCAATCTCCTTGATTGCGATTTATTGATAAAAAAGCACTGTCAATAGCACAAAAAGCCCTGAAAGGTGGGGAATGAAAGCACTTAAAATCATATTATTCTTAATTGGCTGTGCTGTATTAGTTTG
>NZ_JAAELD010000246.1 GCF_024227015.1 Moraxella sp. | reverse complement strand
CTACCCGCAACGAACGACTTACTGCTTCGCCCTGAAAACATGCGTACAGTGTTTGACACCATGAAAGCGGCAGGTAAAGACGTTGAGATTTCAGAAATTGAAGGGGGTTGGGGACACCTTGATGGCATTTTCTCAATCGCCCCTAAAGCGCAGCTTATCAGTGAGTTTTTAGAGGAGTAGCCCGATGAGCAAAACAGTTTTAATTACCGGTGCAGCCAGTGGTATTGGTCTATATGTTGCCCAGCAACTGGCGATGCAAGGTCACACTATTATTGTGACTGATTTAAATCCGCAAGCAGCACAGCAAGCGGCAGCAGGCATTGTTGAGCAAGGTGGTAGCGCCGAAGGGTATGCACTTAATGTGGCAGACAGTGATGCAATAGAGCAGTTTTTTACTGAGCTTAATCAGCCAATTGATGTACTTATTAATAATGCAGGTATTCAGCACGTTGCGAAGCTTGAAGATTTTCCGGCTGATAAGTGGCAGTTCTTACAGCAAGTTATGCTCGTTGGCCCGGCGATGATGACCAAGGCAGTACTCCCTCGCATGCGTGAGCAAGATTTTGGTCGCATCATTAATATTGGCTCAATTCATGCGATGGTGGCGTCTAAATATAAGTCGGCTTATATCGCCGCAAAACATGGCTTAATCGGCTTTGCTAAAACCATGGCGCTTGAAACTAATGATGCCAATATCACCATTAATACCGTGTGCCCAGCGTATGTAAAAACGCCGCTTGTGGAGCAACAAATTGCCTCGCAAGCTAAAGAACATGGCATTTCTGAGCAACAAGTGATCGACACGATTATGCTAGCACCGATGCCGAAAAAAGCATTTATCGGCTTAGATGAGATCCTGCATACCGTTAGCTTTTTAATGGCCGATGCAGCACGCAATATTACCGCCCAAGCAATCGCCATTGAT